>NZ_JBFTKI010000012.1:0-113954 GCF_056395875.1 Arthrobacter sp. 05T45
CCTTCCAACGCTTCTACGCCACGGAATCAGCCCGCAGAAACGCCCTCCCGGCATGGCTGCACCACTACAATCACCATAGGCCCCACACCGCAATCGGAGGCCAGCCGCCCATCAGCCGCTTAACCAACCTCCCTGGGCAGTACAGCTAGCGGGTCCCGTAATTGCCTCGGATTCACGAATATGCTCTCCACAGCCACCACAAGACGGCGTGCATCGCACGGCGCAACACGCGTTGCTGCCCAGGACTCGACAAGGGGATGGATCCAGATGCTGTTGGACCAGCTTTCCGCAATACTCGCCTGCGCACTCTTGGCCGGCCTGGCTGTTTTCCAGGTGGCGCTGATCGCGGGAGCACCGCTGGGGAGAATGGCATGGGGCGGACAACACCGCGTCCTCCCGGCCAAACTCAGAATCGGGAGCGCAGCATCCATACCCCTGTACGCCCTCTTCGCTTATGCGGCGCTGGCCAAGTCCGGCTTTGTCCCGCTGTTGGTCAGCGAATCATTTACTGCGATCACCGTGTGGGTGCTGACGGCATACTTCGTGCTCGGAGTCCTCATGAACGCAATCTCCCGGAGCAAACCCGAACGCTTCGTCATGACCCCCACCACGATGGCCCTGGCAGCCCTCTACCTGGTCCTCGCACTCCACTGATCTCGTGCCAGCAGCTCCAGGAGCGGCAACCTGGCAGTACTGGCCGCACGCCAACAACGCCACCATCGCCATGACCCAAGGACCCTCATGCATTCCACGACCGGTACAGTCCGGAGCATGACCGACGCAGGAACACTGCACACCCCGCAACACTGCCGGGTGTGGCCTTGACGTCGCCGGTTTCGTCGGACGAAGCGCTTCGGCTGGGCGGATGGCGCCCTGGTCCGCGTATGACAGACGTCCTGGCCGCCGTCGCATACACAGGGCCGGCCCTGGCAGCAGCCGTTGCCGTTCCCACTGCCGACGGCCCAGCGTTGGTTCTGCCATTGATGGCGGCGGTGGTTTCCGGCACCGCACTGCTGTTCCGCCGGCAGGCTCCGATGTCTTCTTTGGCCGCCACAGCCGGCATCATGCTCATTACGTTCTCGGTTCCGGCCAGCTTCGCAGCGGTGGCGACAGCCATGGCGCTCTACGCCGTCGGCGTTTACCGGTCCGCACGGCACGCCGTCCTTGCCCTCCTGGCCATCAGCGCAATTCTCCTTGCCGCAGCGGCCCAGCAACCCCGGTCGATGGTGGACCTTGGCCAAGCCGTCCAGGCGATTGCCGTACTAGTGATCGCGACCCTGCTCGGGCTGAACGTACGCATGCGCCGCAACTACGTGTCCGCCCTGGTGGACCGTGCCGACCGGCTGATGCATGAACGCAAGTATCTGGCCAGCATTGCGGCCGCCGCCGAGCGCAACGCGATCGCCCGGGAGATGCACGACATCGTCGCTCATGGATTGGCGGTGATGATTTCCTTGGCCCATGGTTCGGCGGAAATCGCCCCGACCGACCCTGCCCGCGCCGTCCAAGCCATGCGCCAGGTCGCCGAGACAGGCCGCGTTGCGGTGACGGACATGCGCCGGATGCTCGGAGTCTTGAACGAGGACAACACCGGCGAATTGGCCGGCGCGGCAGCACCATCGCCGGGGGTGGGCGATGTTCCCGCACTGGTAGAGCTTTTCCGCTCTGCGGGGCTTCCCGTGGTTCTGCAGTCAGCCGGAGTCGCTCCCGCTGACCCCGGGATCCAGCTGGCTGTATATCGGGTCATCCAGGAAGGGCTCACCAACGCGCTCAAATACGCGCGCGCCGCAACAGCTGTCACGGTTCGCTCGCAGTTCACCGGCCAGGAGATCATGGTCTCGGTGACCGACGACGGCCAGCCCGTGGACGCCCCTGCCGACCGTGCTGGGCACGGCGTGGCGGGAATGCGCCAGCGCGTCGCACTCTACGGCGGTACATTGCGCGCGGGACCCCTGACCAACGGTGGATGGTCCGTGACCGCACGGTTCCCGCTGCCGGAAGGAGCCATTTGGAAGCCGTAGCTGCCCCGTCCACGCGCCCGATCCGGGTGCTGCTTGTCGATGACCAAACACTCGTCCGGGCGGGCTTCCGCATGGTCCTGGAAGCCCAGGACGGCGTGGAAGTCGCCGGTGAAGCCGCTGACGGCAGCAGTGGCGTCGACATGTGTCGAACTCTGGCACCGGACGTCGTGCTGATGGATGTGCGAATGCCCGGCACCGACGGGATTGCCGCGACCCGGCGCATTGTCGAGGAGTGCCCGCACTCACGGGTCATTGTCCTCACGACGTTCGATCTCGACGAGTATGCCTTCGCGGCCCTCCGGGCCGGTGCCAGTGGTTTTCTGCTCAAGGATGTGGGGCCAGCTGAGTTGCTCGCTTCCCTTCGGGCCGTCGCCGGAGGAGACGCCGCCATTTCCTCCCGGGTCAGCCGCCGGATGCTGGACCTCTTCAGCCAAAGGCTTCCCTCCGGTCCCCCGGCCGCGGGCGATGAAGCGGTGGCATCACTGACACAGAGGGAACGGGAAATACTCTCGGCCATTGCGCTGGGACTCACAAACACCGAGATCGGGGAACGCCTGACCGTGGCGGAATCAACAGTCAAAACCCATGTGGGCCGCATCCTCATGAAACTCGGGCTGCGCGACCGTGTGCACGCCGTCATCTTCGCCTACGAACATGGCCTGGCCAGCTACCGGCGGCCGAACTGACCGGTGGTCCGAGGGCGGGAAATGCACCTATAGGACGCAGCGGGACGGTCAGGCCTGGCTCAGCGCCTTGGCCTTGACGGCGTCGAATTCGGCCTGGGTCAGGGTGCCGGCGTCGAGGAGTTCCTTGGCCTTTGCGATTTCCTGGGAGGGGGACGCCTTGGCCACGGAGCGGATGTATTCCGTTGTTGCGGCTTCGGACTGCTGGGCACTGCGGGCCTGGCGCTCGGCCATGCTGCGGCCCCGCGCGATCAGGTACACGAGAACCGTGAGGAACGGCACAAAGACCAGGAAGATGATCCACACAGCCTTGAGCCAACCGCTGAGTTCGTGGTCCCGGAAAATATCCGAGATAACTGCAAACAGCGCGAAAAGATACGCGATGAACGCGAATGACCAAAAGAACAGCCAAATGAAGTTCCAGAATTGCTCCACGGGAGCCATCCTTCCGTTCTGAGGAGGCCCTGCTGGCATCCTTAAGCGCCAAACTAGCCCCCCCGGGCCGTGCCCCGTTAGGACCAAAGGGCCCGAATTCGGCGCGGGAGCGCCTCTCTGCGGGGTCACCAGAAGGAACTGTGGAGCAGGCGCGGGATGGCGGAACCGGAAGCGGCGGGCCTAGAAGAAGTGCAGCTCACTGGCCGCGTCCGGCGAGGGGTGCACCACGGGAGCCTGGCCAAGTTCGAGCAGGATGTCGTTAATGCTCAGCTGGCCGTCCAGCTGAGGATCCAGCTGCACCGGAACACCAGCCTCCGGAACGGCGTCGCTACTCATGCCACGATCATATGTGCGGACAGTCCCTGGGCCGGGGGGCCACGCCGACCGGGGTCACGGACAGGGGCACCCGACGCCACGCGGACCAGGGGCGTCATGCGCCGTCGTAGGCCTCCTGCAAGGCGGCGATGTCCAGCTTGCGCATGGCGAGCATTGCCTGCATGGCACGCCGGGCGCCGTCGGGGTCGGGGCCGGCGATCAGTTGTCCCAGCACGGCCGGCACAACCTGCCACGAGACCCCGTACCGGTCCTTGAGCCAGCCGCACTGGCTTTCCTGGCCGCCGTCGGTCAGGGCCGACCAGTACCGGTCCACTTCTTCCTGCGACGCGCAGTCGATCACAAAGGACACCGCCTCATTGAAAGTGAAGGCCGGACCCCCGTTCAATGCCGTGAAGGTCCGCCCGTCAAGCAGGAACTGAACGGTGATGGCCTGGCCGGCAGGCCCGGGACCGCCGTCGCCATACCGCGAGACATCGAGGATTTTGCCGCCGTCGAAGATGGAGACGTAGTACTCGGCGGCTTCCTCGGCCTGGCTGTCGAACCACAGGCAGGTGGTGATCTTTTCGCTCACAGCGCTCCCTTGCGTTTGCCGCGCCGCCGGCAGACTCCGGCGGCGATCAGCGGCATGGGGCCGAGCCTAGCCCGGAGGTGACTTCACACACAACGGTCCCCGCCCGGAGCCCATCCTGACGGGACTAGGCTTGGATGTATGCCTTCTCCAACCCCCAAACTCCCCCGCCCGTCCGCCCAGGACGCTCCCCATTCCGGCCTCCGGCCCGCGCAGACAGCAGCCCTGGCAGCATGCGCGGATGCACTCCTGATTCTGCTGTTCGCGGCGATCGGGCGCGACGCGCACCAGCGCGGGGAAATTATCACCGGCGTCTTTGCGACGGCGTGGCCGTTCCTGGCAGGCGCGGCACTCGCATGGCTGGCCCTGCGGCTGTGGCATGACCCCCTGCGGGTGTGGCCCGCCGGCGTCGCTGTCTGGCTCGGAACCGTCGGCGTGGGGATGATCCTGCGGGCCCTCACCGGGCAGACGGTGGTGCTGCCCTTCATCATCGTGGCCCTGCTGAGCCTGGCCGTTTTCCTCCTGGGCTACCGCCTTGTGGCCGCGGGCGTTCGGCGGCTGCGTTCACGCCGCCACCAGGCCTAATGCACTAGGCTTGCAGGAGATGGCAGCGCCCGTGCAAGGGCCGCCGACAGGCCCGCAAACGGCGCAACCGATCCGGAAAGGTTCACACGTGGTCACCGCATTCGTCCTGATCAAGACAAACGCTTCACGCATCCCGGAGACCGCCGAGGAAATCTCCGCCATCGCCGGCATCAGCGAGGTCTATTCCGTAACGGGCGAATGGGACCTGATCGCCATCGCCCGGGTCGCCAAGCACGAGGACCTGGCGGACGTCATCGCGGACAAGCTCTCGAAGGTTCCCGGCGTCGCGCACACCACAACGCAGATCGCATTCCGCGCTTACTCCCAGCACGACCTCGATGCGGCCTTTGCCCTCGGATTCGAGCAGTAGCGAACAACCGAATTACGAACAGCTCACATGAGACGGGCCCGGCAGAATCTGCCGGGCCCGTCCTTTGTGATCTTTAGGCGGTCTGCGACAGGGCGACCCACCTGTCCAGCACCGCGGCCGCGGCTCCGGATTCAATGGACTGCTCGGCGCGGTTGAACGCGGCGGCCATGCGCTCCGCCAGCGGACCCACGGCGTCGAGGTCGAACGCCACCAGCCCGGCCGCGGCGTTGAGCAGCGCCGCATCGCGGGCCGGCCCCGGCGCACCGCCGAGGACAGCCCGGACGACGGCGGCATTGGCCACCGCGTCCCCGCCGCGCAGCTCCTCCAGCGTGGCTGTCCGAATGCCCAGATCGCGCGGATCAAACATCGCTTCAGTTACCTCACCGTTGCGGATCTCCCACACCCGCGAGGGGCCGGTGGTGGTTAGCTCATCCAGGCCGTCATTGCCGCGGAAAACCAGGCCGCGGCTGCCTCGCTTGGCCAGCACTCCGGCCACCAGCGGGGCCATTTGCTCATTGGCGACGCCCACCGCCGACGCCTGGACATGTGCCGGGTTGATCATGGGGCCCAGGAAGTTGAACGCCGTCGGAACGCCGAGTTCGCGGCGGGCGACGGCGGCATGCCGCATGGAGGGGTGGAAAACCTGGGCGAAGCAAAACGTGATTCCCGCCTCTTCGGCGTTGAGTGCCACGCGGGGAATGGGGAGATCAAGCCGGACGCCGAGGGCCTCCAGGACATCGGCGGATCCCGACGAGGACGACGACGCCCGGTTGCCGTGCTTGACCACCCGGGCGCCCGCTCCCGCGGCGATAAGGGCGGCCATCGTGGAGATGTTGACAGTGTTCTGCTGGTCGCCGCCCGTGCCCACGATGTCCAGCTTCTCACCGGCAATGTCGATGGGGTTGGCGTTGGCGATCATCGCCTCCACCAGGCCGGCCAGCTCATCCACGGTCTCGCCCTTGGCACGCAGCGCCACCAGGAAACCCGCCACCTGGGCCGGCGTCGCCTCACCGGACATGATGGAATTCATGGCCCACTCAGTGCTCCCGGCTGTGAGGTCGGCGCCGCTGATGAGTGCGTTGATGAGCCGCGGCCAGGTGTTGCCTGCCGCCTGTGCAGATGCCTGTGAAGTCACCTCCCGATGCTATCGAGGTCGGCCCCGCAAAGACCAATGTGAACCCCGCCGGGAACTTTTCCGCGCGAATTCGCGTCTTTGTAGAAAAAGTCCTCCGAAAACGCGGTTTGCGTTGGGCAGGACGGACTTTTATAGACATAATGTCTATGTGACATCTGCGACCCATGCCCCCAGTACCCCGGCGCACCCGACGCTGAACCGCCCGAACATGGTTTCTGTTGGAACCGTTGTGTGGCTGTCCAGTGAGTTGATGTTCTTCGCCGGTCTCTTCGCCATGTACTTCACACTCCGTTCGACTTCCGGACTGATGTGGGCCGAAGAGACAGCCAAGCTCAACTTCCCGTTTGCGCTCGTTAACACGATCGTCCTCGTGGCAAGTTCCTTTACTTGCCAGATGGGCGTCTTCGCTGCCGAGCGGCTCCAGCCGCGCCGGACCGGCGGACGCTTCAGCTTCACCCAGTGGGGGATGAACGGATGGTTCATCCTGACGTTCCTCATGGGTGCCTTCTTCGTCGCCGGCCAGGCGACCGAGTACGCCATGCTCGTTTCCGAGCATGTCTCGCTGTCCTCCAACGCCTACGGTTCGGCCTTCTACATAACGACGGGCTTCCACGGCCTGCACGTCATCGGCGGTCTGATTGCCTTCCTGCTCATCATGGGCCGCTCCTTCGCCGCGAAGAAGTTCGGACACTTTGAGGCAACTTCAGCGATCGTCACCTCGTACTACTGGCACTTCGTGGACGTCGTCTGGATTGGCCTCTTCCTGGTCATCTACGTCCTCAAGTAGTCAGCTTGACTCTTTTTCTACAAGAGGCAGAATTTCAAGAAGCGGCTCCCGGAGCCACCGCAGCATCGAATAAAGGAACCACCACGTGAAGGCACTCTCGCAGAAGCGACGTCACCCACTGGCAGCAATTGCACTGCTGCTGATGGGCCTCTTGGTCACGGGTGGGCTGTACGCCGTTGCCACCACCGTCAACCAGGCCAAGGCCGACACCACCACCTATAGCGCAAGCGACGTAAAGGAGGGCGGCAAGCTCTTTGCCGCCAACTGCGCCACCTGCCACGGCATGGGTGCCAGCGGTTCGCAGGCCGGACCGTCCCTTGTGGGCGTCGGCGCCGCCGCTGTTGACTTCCAGGTCGGCACCGGCCGCATGCCCATGCAGATGAATGGCCCGCAGGCCTACAAGAAGCCCGCCCAGTTCAACGAGGAACAGACCAAGCAGCTGGCTGCTTATGTTGCCTCCCTCGGCCCCGGCCCGGCCATCCCCGAGGCAGGCGTGCTCGATGAGAAGGGCGACGCCGCCAACGGTGGAGAGCTGTTCCGCACCAACTGCGCCATGTGCCACAACGCCGCCGCTGCAGGCGGCGCACTGACCCGGGGCAAGTTTGCCCCTGCCCTCGCGGGTGTCTCCGGGCAGCACATCTACGAAGCAATGGTCACCGGCCCCCAGAACATGCCGGTTTTCAGTGACGCGAACATCTCCCCCGAGGGGAAGCGCGACATCATCACCTACCTGAAGCAGATTGAGGCCAACGGTTCACCCGGCGGCGCCGATCTTGGTGCTTTGGGACCGGTCTCCGAAGGTCTCTTTGTCTGGATCGCCGGGCTGGGCGTCATCATCGCGTTCACCATTTGGCTGACTTCCCGCACTTCATAAGCGGACCTTGCACCTGTAAGAATTTTCTGCTGACCCGTCAGCAGTTTGAATTGAAACCTAACTCGGCACTCGCCGAGACGAGAGAAGGATGAGGCGAATTATGGGCAACCATAGTGACGGCGGTCCGAACGACTCGGGCACCGTAGCTACGGCTGGTCAGAATGAGGTGGAGAAGTTCCAGGATCCTGGAATTCCCCCGCACCGTTTGCGCCTGGCTGACACGGACCCGAAGGCCGCAAAAAAGGCAGAACGGCAGGTAGCCCTTCTGTTCGGCATCTCGGTCGTTGGCACCTTGATATTCCTGGTGGCGTATTTCGCGATCGATCTGGGGCAAGACTCCGCGATCGCCACGATCCGCCTCCAGAATGCCCTGCTGGGCATCGGCACCGCTTTCGCGATGCTGGGCATCGGCACCGGTATCGTCCACTGGGCCAAGGCCCTTATGCCGGACCACGAGGTCTCGGAAGAGCGCCACGCGATCCGCACTGAGGAAGACCGCCAGGCTGCCGTGCGCATCGTCGATGACATCGTCGAGGAAACCGGCATTAAGCGCCGGCCGCTGATCCGCAACACCCTGCTCGGCGCCGTCGCCCTCGCCCCCCTGCCGGCCCTGGCCATCTTCGGTGACCTCGGTCCCCGTCCGGACGACAAGCTGGCCCACACTCTGTGGGCCCCGGCCCCGGACGGCAGGCTCAAGCGGCTGGCCCGCGACCCGGATGGCACCCCCATCAAGGCCGCGGACGTCACCATGGGCTCCGCGTTCCACGTCATCCCCGAAGGGCTGAACGAACTGAGCGAAGGAAAGCTGAACGAGAAGGCCAAATCGGTCGTTCTGCTCATGCGCCTGGACCCGGCACTGCTCAACCCCTCCCCCGAGCGCGCAGATTGGGCCTACAACGGAATCGTTGCATACTCCAAGATCTGCACCCACGTTGGCTGCCCTGTTGCCCTGTACGAACAGCAGACCCACCACCTTCTGTGCCCGTGCCACCAGTCAACCTTCGACCTGACCCAGCAGTGCAAGGTTATCTTCGGCCCGGCCAGCCGCCCCCTCCCCCAGCTGCCTATCGCAGTCGACGCTGAGGGCTACCTCGTCGCCACGAGCGACTTCCATGAACCCGTTGGACCGACCTACTGGGAGCGTGAGCAGCATGTCCTCAACAACAACGCCTGATGCCCCTGTTTTCGTCGCCAAAACCACAGGCGGCCGCATCACCGACTTCGTCGACCAGCGTGTTGGCGGCTCCGGAATCCTCCGTGAATTCGGCCGGAAGGTCTTCCCGGACCACTGGTCGTTCATGTTCGGCGAAGTGGCGCTGTACTCCTTCGTCATCCTGCTGCTCTCGGGCACGTTCCTGACGTTCTTCTTCGATCCGTCCATGGCGGAGACGCATTATGCGGGCTCGTACACGCCGCTGAAGAACGTTGAAATGTCGGTGGCCTACAGCTCCTCCCTGAACATCTCCTTCGATGTCCGCGGCGGCTTGTTCATGCGCCAGGTACACCACTGGGCTGCCCTGCTGTTCGTCGCATCTGTCTCCGTGCACATGCTCCGCGTGTTCTTCACCGGCGCATTCCGCAAGCCCCGCGAACTGAACTGGGTGGTGGGCAGCGTTCTGCTCATCCTGTCCATGGCCGCAGGCTTCACCGGCTACTCGCTCCCCGATGACCTGCTCTCCGGCAACGGCCTGCGCATCATCGACGGCGTCATCAAGTCCATCCCGGTCATCGGCACCTACACCTCGTTCTTCCTCTTCGGCGGCGAGTTCCCGGGCACGATGATCATCAGCCGCCTGTACATGCTCCACATCCTCCTGGTTCCCGCGCTCATCCTGCTGATGATCGTGATGCACCTCTTCATGGTGGTTGTGCACAAGCACACGCAGTACCCCGGCCCGGGCCGCAACGACGGCAACGTCGTCGGCTACCCCCTGGGACCGGTTTACGCGGCAAAGGCCGGCGGCTTCTTCTTCATCGTGTTCGGTGTCGTTGCCATCATGGCGGCGTTCTTCACCATCAACCCGATCTGGAACTACGGCCCGTACGACCCCTCCCCGGTTTCTGCGGGCACCCAGCCTGACTGGTACATCGGCTTCGTTGACGGCGCCCTCCGCCTGATGCCGGGCACGGTCGGCGACTGGAAGGTCGAGCAGATCTGGTTCGGCCACATGTTCACGTTCAACGTGCTGCTGCCGGCACTCGTCCCGGCGGGCATCCTCTTCACGGTCATGTTCGCCTACCCGTGGATTGAACGCTGGATCACCAAGGACAACCGCGAGCACCACGTCCTGGACCGCCCCCGCAACGCTCCTACCCGTACGGCAATCGGCATGGCCGGTTTCGTCTGGTACTGCGTGATGTGGGCAGCGGCCGGCTCGGACCTCATCGCCACCCACTTCCACGTGGCCCTGAACGATGTCACCTACTGGCTGCGCGCACTGTTCTTCATCGGCCCGGTCATCGCGTTCATCGTCACCAAGCGCGTCGCCCTGGCGCTCCAGCGCAAGGACCGCGAGATCGCCCTGCACGGCCGTGAAACCGGCCGCATCGTGCGCCTGCCGCACGGCGAGTTCATCGAGGTCCACGCCCCGCTGGATGAATACAAGCGCTACAAGCTGGTCGGCTTCGAGTCACCGGCCCCGCTGCCAGCGGTGCCGAACGAGCACGGCGTCGTTGACCGCAAGGAAAAGCGCCGCGCGAAGCTGTCCCGCTGGTTCTTCGAGGACCGGGTTGCCCCGGCCACCCCGGCAGAGCTGGAGGCCGCTCACGGCCACCACGGCGCCCACGAAGCGATCGAAACCGCTGAGTCGAAGTCGCTGAGCCACTAGGCGGCACCAAGCAATACAAAGGAAGGCCCGGTCCCTTGGGACCGGGCCTTCCTGCGTCCCCCCGAAGCTGCAGAAACAACAGGCAACGCGGGGTCACCTCGCGCCCATCAACCCCTTCGGGATGGACGCGACGTGACCCCGCGTTGCTGTGTTTAGGGGCGGTACCCCGAGGCGTAGTTCCGGGTGGGCCGGACGCCAGGCCGCTGCAGGGGCACCCAGAGCTTGTAGCGGTCAGCCCGGTAGTAGGACACGGAGTAGTCCACCATGGCGCGGGCCACGAACGCGTGGCGCTGGATCTTGAGCAGCGGGGTTCCGACCTCGACGTTCAGGAGACGGGCCGTGGACGGCGACGCAGCCGTCGCCTCGATCATGTCCTCGCCCCATTCCATCACCAGCCCGTAGCGTTCGCTCAGCACGTTGTAGAGCGATGTGGGCGGTTCGCCGTCCAGCAGGCCGGGAACCCGGTGGGCCGGGATGAAGTTTTCGTCCACGCTCATCGGTTCGTTGTCGGCCAGCAGGAGGCGCCGGAACCTGACAAGGGGTGTCCCCTCCTCCAACTGCAGCTCACGGGCCAGGAACGCGCTGGCGCCAATTTGTTCGAAGCTCAGGACCTTGGCGGCCGGGACCATGCCGCGGCGCTGCATCTCTTCGCTGTAGGAAGTCAGCTTTACCTGGAGATCCAGTTTGGGTTTGCGTACAAACGTGCCCAGGCCCACGACGCGTTCAATTACTTCCTCACCCACGAGGGCATCGATGGCTTGGCGCACGGTCATCCGGGCGAGGCCGAAGCGCTGGGCGAGGTCCCGTTCGGAGGGCAGCGCGGATCCAGGCGGGCACGCGGCGGCGATGTGGGCGCGGAGGATCTCGCGCAACTGCACGTAGATTGGCACCCCGCTCTGACGGTCGATCTCGCCAATCATCTTGGACGCGTTAGTGGACGCCATGGTTCAGCCTCCGGTTGCGGCCCGGCGCGGGAAATACACTCATATCTCAAGGGTAAGCCCGTGACCCGGCAGGTCTAGACCACGCCGCCGACTCAAGTCGTGCCGGGTACTCCCCCGCCGCTACCCTTGTAGGTACAGGCCGGAGCCGGGGCAATGCCGCCCGCCCGGCCTGACGGACTGCCTGCCGGACGCCCTCCACCTGGGTCACCGCTCGCGTGGCCAGCCCGTGCAGCAGCAACACGTACAGCACAACACCAGCATGAGGGAGTCCCGTTGCCAGTTCGCAAGGCAATCGTCACGGCCGCCATCGGCCTCCACGCCCGGCCCGCGGCAGTATTTGTCCGGGCTGTCACGGCGACCGGCCTCCCGGTGACCATCAGCAAGGACGGCAGGCCAGGCGTCGACGCCCGCTCGCTGCTGGAGGTCATGACCGAGGACTTCGAGTGCGGCTGTGAGGTGGAGCTGGCCGTCGCTGCGGACGCCCTCCCGGCCTCCTGCAGCCCCGCAGAGGCAGAGGGTGCGCTGGAGCAACTCCGGATCCTCTTGGAATCGGCAGCCGCCGCCTGAGGGCCTCCCCGCGCCCATTCGGCGGCCCGCAGTGCGGTGCCGCCCTCCAGGAGGGACGCTGCGCAGGCGGGCTGGGCGTGCAGGGACGCGCCGCACGCGGCCGGCAGGAACTCAAGAACCGAGACACAACGACGGCGGGCCCCACCAATGGTGGGGCCCGCCGTCGTGCGTTCTGAACTTTTAGTCCGGGTGGGCGCTAGTGCGCGTGGTCACCGCGGCTGTACTCGTAAACCCAGCCGACCAGTGCGACCACTGCCATCCCGCCGGCGATGAAGACGATCCACCAGCCCACGGCCAGGCCGAGGAACCCTGCGGCGCAGGACAGGCCCAGCATCAGCGGCCACCAGCTCCAGGGGCTGAAGTGTCCCTGCTCGCCGGCGCCTTCGTGGATCTCGGCGTCGTTGCGGTCCTCGGGGCGCATGCCCACGCGGCGGCCGGTGAAGCCGAGGTAAGCGCCGATCATGCCGGCGAGTCCGCCAACCAGCAGGATGGCCAGTGCGCCCACCCATTCAGTCCAGTTGGTCAGGTATCCGTAGATGAATGCAACGGGCACGAAGAAGAAGACGCCGAAGCCAAAGATCCTTGATTCGATTTTCACTTGGCGGTGTCCTTCTGGTCGGCGTTACCGAGAGCCGCTGCTGCCGGAGCAGGCGAATCCGCGGTGTAGGACTGGGAGAGCTCCGGGTGGTGCAGGTCCAGGGCAGGACGCTCGGAGCGGATGCGGGGCAGGGAGGTGAAGTTGTGGCGCGGCGGCGGGCAGGACGTGGCCCATTCCAGCGAGGCACCGAAGCCCCACGGGTCGTCAACTTCCACACGCTCGTTGCTGCGCCAGGTGATGTAGACGTTCCAGAAGAACGGAATCAGCGAGGCGCCGAGGACGAACGAGGCGATGGTGGAGAACTGGTTCATCCACGTGAAGTTGTCCTGCGGCATGTAGTCGGCGTAACGGCGGGGCATGCCCTCGACGCCGAGCCAGTGCTGGATCAGGAAGGTGCCGTGGAAGCCCAGGAACAGCATCCAGAAGTGGATCTTGCCGAGGCGCTCGTTGAGCATCTTGCCGGTCCACTTAGGCCACCAGAAGTAGAACCCGGCGAACATGGCGAACACGACGGTGCCGAAGACCACGTAGTGGAAGTGCGCCACAACGAAGTAGGAGTCCGAGACGTGGAAGTCCAGCGGCGGCGAGGCCAGGATGATGCCGGTGAGGCCGCCGAAGAGGAACGTCGCCAGGAAGCCGATGCTCCACAGCATGGGGGTCTCGAACGTGATGGAACCGCGCCACATGGTGCCGATCCAGTTGAAGAACTTCACACCGGTCGGAACGGCGATGAGCATCGTCATGAAGGAGAAGAACGGCAGCAGGACCGAGCCGGTGACGTACATGTGGTGGGCCCACACAGTCACGGACAGGGCGGCGATGGAGATGGTCGCGTAGACCAGGCCCTTGTAGCCGAAGATCGGCTTGCGGCTGAAGACCGGGAAGATCTCCGAGACGATGCCGAAGAACGGCAGCGCGATGATGTACACCTCAGGGTGGCCGAAGAACCAGAACAGGTGCTGCCAGAGGACGGCGCCGCCGTTCTCGGGATCGAAGATGTGCGCACCGAACCGGCGGTCGGCGCCGAGGGCAAACAGCGCGGCGGCCAGCGGCGGGAAGGCCATCAGGACCAGGATGGAGGTCACGAGGGCGTTCCAGGTGAAGATCGGCATCCGCCACATGGTCATGCCCGGGGCGCGCATGCAGATGATGGTGGTGATGAAGTTGACGGCGCCGAGGATGGTGCCGAAGCCGGAGAGCGCCAGGCCGAAGACCCAGAGGTCACCGCCCACGCCGGGGCTGAACGTCGTGTTGGACAGCGGCGCGTACGCGAACCAGCCGAACGACGCGGCACCCTGCGGGGTGATGAACCCGGAGACGGCGATCGTGGAGCCGAAGAGGAAGAACCAGAAGGCCAGCGCGTTCAGTCGCGGGAAGGCGACGTCGGGGGCACCGATCTGCAGCGGCATGATGACGTTGGTGAAGCCGGCGAACAGCGGCGTCGCGAACATCAGGAGCATAACGGTGCCGTGCATGGTGAAGAGCTGGTTGTACTGCTCTTTGGTCTGCAGGATCTGCATGCCGGGCTCGAAGAGCTCGGCACGGATCAGCAGCGCCATGATGCCGCCGAAGCAGAAGAAGATGAACGACGCGATCAGGTACATGTACCCGATCGTTTTGTGGTCGGTCGAGGTGATCCAGTTGACGACGATGCGTCCCTTGGACTTCGGTACTACGGGAGCCTCGAGGATCCCGGCGGATTGAGTGTAAGTTGCCACGTCGCTCCCCTTACTTGGTTTCGGCCGGGGCCGGGTTGCGGTCGTACTCTTCACCGAGCAGGCCGGTGTTCCCGTCCTGGCGCAGCTGGTTCATGTGCGCCTGGAACTCCGACTCGGAGACAACCTTCACGCGGAACAGCATTTCGGAGTGGTACTCGCCACAGAGTTCGGCGCACTTACCGTCGTAGGTGCCTTCCCTGGTGGGCGTCAACCGGATGTAGTTGGTCTTGCCGGGAATCATGTCGCGCTTCTGCAGGAAGGCAGGAACCCAGAAGGAGTGGATGACGTCGCGCGCGTTGAGCTCGAGGTCAACCGACTTGTTGACCGGCAGGTACAGGGTGGGCAGCTTGTTCTTGTCCACGTCGTTACCGGTCAGGTGCGCCTGGACGCCCGCTTCGTGAACGTCCTCGGTGACGACGTTGCCCTTCAAGTAGTTGAAGTCCCACGCCCACTGCTTGCCGCGGACGTCGACGACGACGTCGGCCGGCGTTGAGCGGTCATCGATCGACTGCTGGTCGCGGTCGGTGAAGTAGAAGAACACCAGGACCATGAACAGCGGGATCGTCAGGTAGAACACTTCAAGCGGAAGGTTGAAGCTGTTCTGGCGCGGGAAGCCCACGGTGCCCTTGCGGCGCCGGTAAGCGACGATGCACCAGATCATAAGGCCCCAGGTGATGATGCCGACGACCAGCGCGGCAATCCATGAGTTGACCCAGAGGTCCATGATGAGGTCAGTGTGATTGGTGGTGCCACGCTCGGTGGGCAACCAGCCCTTCTGTACCTCTGGTGAACATCCAGTCAAAGCCAACGCGCCGGCTAGTGCCAAGCCAGTGATCGTAGTGATCTGTTTGCGTCGGCTGCCGGTTCGGTTCTGCGAACTCACAGACGGCCCTTCCTACTTGTTGCTGTTGCCCCGCAAATTACGGGCAGGGCAAACGAAAAGTTTTACTACTCGGTGTAGAGCTTACCGCTCCCCGGGAGTTTTCGCCCACATGTCCACACCGTGCGTCGGGAGCTTTTTGTAGGCGCCGCTCGTTGAGGATCCTGCGGCACTAAGGCCGGGCAAAATGCCCGGCCTTAGTGGAAGGAATTAGTGGAAAGAATCTCCGCAGGCGCAGGACCCGCCGGCATTCGGGTTATCGATCGTGAAGCCCTGCTTGGCGATTGTGTCCTCGAAATCGATGCTGGCACCGCTGAGGTAAGGAACGCTCATCTTGTCGACGACGACTTCGACCCCGTCGTAGTCTCGCACTGCATCCCCGTCGAGCAGCCGCTCGTCGAAGTAGAGCTGGTAAATCAGGCCGGAGCAACCGCCGGGCTGCACGGCAACGCGGAGGCGCAGATCGGTGCGGCCTTCCTGCTCCAGCAGGCTGCGGACCTTTCCAGCCGCGACGTCGGTCAGCATGACCTCGTGCGTGGCCAGCTCGCCGGCCTCGGCGGCAGAGTTGCCGGCGCTGTTTTCATTGGTTGTAGTGCTCATGGCCTACCTTCTTGCAACGGTGGTGGCGGCCCCGCTCGCACGGTGCCCGCCCCTACTTAAACGGTATGGGCTATAGCTACATGCTACTTCGCGCAGCCCTGTAGCTCTAACTTCTGACGTAACCGTGGGAGACGGCTGGATGTTCCCCGGGACCCGCCGGGCGGGGGGGCTAGAGCGCGCCTTCGTTGTTCAGGCGCGCGAGCAGCAGGGCCTCGGCGACAATTGCGTTCCGGAAGTCGCCCAGGTGCAGCGATTCGTTGGCGCTGTGGGCTCGGGAATCGGGATCCTCGACGCCGGTGACCAGGATCTGCACGTCCGGGTAGAGCTCGGTGAGGTCCGCGATGAAGGGGATCGATCCGCCGATTCCCATTTCGACGGCGGGCACGCCCCAGGCCTCGCCCAGGGCCCACATGGCCACGGACGCGGCCTTCGAGCTCGTGTCCGTCAGGAATGAGTTGCCGCTCTCCCCCGGGGTGAACACCACGTCAGCGCCGAACGGGGCGTGGGTTTCGACGTGCTGGCGGACAGCCTCCATGGCGGCTGCCGGGTCCTGCCCCGGGGCCAGGCGCAGGCTGAACTTGGCCCGGGCCCGCGGCAGCAGAGTGTTGGAAGCTACGTCCACGGCCGGGGCGTCAAAGCCGATGATGGACAGGGCGGGCTTGGTCCACATGCGTGAGGCAATGCTGCCGGTCCCGGCGAGCTTCACGCCGTCGAGCACGGAGGCGTCGGCGCGGTACTCCTCCTCGGTGAGGTCGACAACCACGTCATCGCGGCTCACCAGGCCCTTGATCGCAACGCTGCCCTCGTCGTCGTGGAGGGTCGCGATCAGGCGGGACAGCAGGGTCGGGGCGTCGAGCACGGGGCCGCCGAACATGCCCGAATGCACGGCGTGGTCCAGGACCTTGACCTCGATGGTGCCGTCCACCAGGCCGCGCAGGCTGGTGGTGAGGGCCGGAATGCCGACCTTCCAGTTGCTGGAGTCCGCCACGACGATCACGTCGGCGCGGAGCAGTTCGCGGTGGGTTTCCAGGAACTGCCGGAACGTTGGCGAGCCGGCTTCCTCTTCGCCCTCGAAGAAGAACGTCACGCCCAGGCCCAGTTCGTCACCGAGCACCCGCGTGACCGCAGAGTAGGCGGCGATGTGCGCCAGGATGCCGGCCTTGTCATCGGCGGCACCGCGGCCGAAGAGCCTGCCGTCGCGCTCGACGGCGGTAAAGGGGTCGGTTTCCCACAGTGCCAGGTCGCCAGTGGGCTGGACGTCGTGGTGGGCGTACAGCAGGACTGTCGGCTTGCCCTCCGCGGCCGGGCGGCGGGCGACGACGGCGGGCCCGCCGGGCGTCCCGTCTTCCTTGTCGCAGCGGAGGATCCGGACGTCGTCGAAGCCGCTGGCCCGCACGAGGCTGGCGACGGCGTCGGCGCTGCGGTTCAACGGGGCAGGATCAAAGCTGGGCCAGGCGATGCCCGGAATGGCGACAAGGTCCGTCAGGTGGCCGATCGTCTCGTCGAACGATTCGGCAACGGCCTGGCGGAGGGCCTCGGCATCGATGGTGCCCTCGTGGTCCATGGTGGTCTGCGGGTTCCCCGCGGTAGATGAAGTCATGGCCAAAACACTACCCGTGCTCTGAATCACTACAAACAGCGTCACGCCCGGGCCTGCGCCGTGTGGGCTGGGTCTCGGGCCTGTGTCTGCGGGGTATTCTTTAGGGGTGTTTGGACGTAAAAAGGAAGCGCCATCGGCGCAGGACGTAGTTGACCAGCAGGCATCCGAGGCAGCAGCCCGTAGCGCCGTGACCGGCAAGGGCGCACCCACGCCCAAGCGCAGCGCCCAGGAGGCGGCCCGCAAGCGGCCCCTCGTGCCGGAGGACCGCAAGGCTTCCAAGGCGGCCGAGCGCGCCGCCGTCACGGAGCAGCGGCTCAAGATGCGGCAGGCCATGGACACCGGTGACGAGAAGTTCCTGCCGCTGCGGGACAAGGGTCCGCAGAAGCGGTTCGCCCGCGATTTCGTCGATGCCCGCTTCAGCCTTGGCGAGTTCCTCATGTTCGGCGCCCTGCTGTTTGTCATCATCTCCTTGCTCGTGCCGGCCTCCAGCGCACAGATGGTCTACGTCCTGGGCGCCTTCTGGGTCATGTTCCTCGCGGTCTTCGTGGACGTCTTCATCCTCTCCCGCAAGCTCAAGAAACGGCTCGGCGAAAAGTTCGGCGACGTCGAGCGCGGCACGGTCTGGTACGGCTCCATGCGCTCCCTGCAGTTCCGCCGCCTGCGCCTGCCCAAGCCCCAGGTCCGGCGCGGCGAGTTCCCCGCCTGACCTTCCCTTCCACGATTCTTCAACCAAGAAGCCCCCGGCAGTCACCTGCCGGGGGCTTCTTGGTTGCGGCGACCGGTCCGGGCCCGATCGCAGCGTAAGGTCTAGCGCCGGCTCGGGTGGGTGGCCAGCAGCCGGTTGATGCGGGCGGCCCAGAAAGGCCCCTCGTAAAGGAACGCCGTGTAGCCCTGGACGAGGGTGGCGCCGGCGTCCAGCCGTTCCTGCACATCCTGTGCCGTTTCGACGCCGCCCACCGAGACCAGGGTCAGCGCCCCGCCGGTGACGGACTTGAGCCGGGCCAGGACCTCCAGGGACCGTTTCTTCAGGGGCGCCCCGGAAAGACCTCCTGCTCCGCACGCCTCGACGTTGTCGGGGCTGGAGGCGAGCCCGGTGCGGGCGATCGTGGTGTTGGTGGCGATGATGCCGTCCAGCTTCAGGTCAAGCGCCAGGCGCGCGACGTCGTCGATGTCCTCATCACTGAGGTCGGGCGCGATCTTGACCAGGAGCGGAATGTGGCGGCCGGCGGCCTTGTCCGCCTCCTCCCCCACTGCGGCCAGCAGCGGACGCAGGGTCTCCACGTCCTGCAGCAGCCGAAGCCCGGGGGTGTTGGGCGAGCTGACGTTCACCACGAGATAATCCGCTGCGGGGGCCAGGCTGCGCGCGCTGATCAGGTAATCGGACACCGCATCCTCGAGCCCGACCACCTTGCTCTTGCCGATGTTCACCCCGATCACCGGCCGGACGCCGGGGTGCTGGCGCTGCAGGGCGGCGCGGGCGGACTTCAGGCGCGGGGCCACCGCCGCGGCGCCGTCGTTGTTGAATCCCATGCGGTTGATGACGGCCCTGTCCTCCACGAGGCGGAACAGCCGCGGCGCCGGGTTCCCGGGCTGGGCCTGGCCGGTGATGGTGCCGACCTCCACATGGCCGAAGCCGAGTTCCGCCAGCGCCTCGATGCCGTGGCCTTCCTTGTCGAAGCCGGCCGCAAGGCCGAACGGGGACGGGAAGGTCAGGCCAAACGCCTGGATCTGCAGCGACGCCGCGGGGGCGGTGAACTTCTGCAGCAACCGCCCGGCACCGCAGCTGTGGGCGAGACGAATGGCCTTGAACCCGATCTTATGGGCGCGTTCGGCGTCCATCCATGAGAAGGCCAGCCGGAAAAATGTGGGATATACGCGCATGCCTCTAGTTTTGCGGTTCGGGCCGCGCAGACCAAACCAGCGCACGCGCCGGCACGGTTGTGACTGCCGATGTGACTGCCGTTGTGACTGCCCGTTGTGACTGCGGTTGTGACTGCGGCGCCCCGCGCCCCGGGCCCGGCGGCGGAAGTGCTCCGACGCGAGTTAGCATGAAGCCATGACCAGCAATGAGGGTGTCGGAACGGGCGGCCGTGGGGCTTCGGGTCGCGGGATCGAGGCCGACGTTGTGGTGGTCGGCGCCGGCCTGGCAGGGCTCGTGGCCGCGGCCCAGGCCTATGCGGCCGGCCGCCGGGTGGCGGTGCTCGATCAGGAACCCGAGGCCTCCGTCGGCGGCCAGGCGCACTGGTCCTTCGGCGGCCTCTTCATGGTCAACACTCCGGAACAGCGGCGGCTCGGGGTGCGGGACAGCGAAGAGCTGGCCCTCGCCGACTGGCATGCGTCCGCGGGATTCGACCGGCCGCAGGACGCCCTGGCGAAGGAGTGGGCGGCGGCGTACGTGAACTTCGCCGCCGGTGAGAAGCGAGCCTGGCTCGCCTCGCTGGGCGTCGGGCTGTTTCCCCTGGTGCAGTGGGCCGAACGCGGCGGCTACGGCCCGGACGGCCACGGCAACACTGTCCCGCGCTTCCATGTCGCGTGGGGCACGGGACCTGCGCTGGTGGCCCCCTTCCTTGCCAAACTGCGCGAAGGCGAAGCCGCCGGCCGCGTGTCCTTCCATTTCCGCCACCGCGCCACCGGGCTCGTGAAAACCGCGGGCCGGGTGAGCGGCGTGCGCGGCGAACTGCTCGAAGCCAGTGGCGCAGGCCGGGGCGAAAGCTCTTCCCGACGCCCGGACGGTACTTTCGAGGCTGCGGCCGCGGCCGTGGTGGTGACAAGCGGCGGCATCGGCGGCAACCACGATGTGGTCCGCAAGCAATGGCCCGGCGGCGCGGCGCCGGAGCGGATGTTGAGTGGCGTTCCGGCATCCGTGGACGGGGACTTCCTCCCGGCCGTGGGCCGCGCCGGCGGACACCTCATCAACGGGGACCGGATGTGGCATTACCCGGAGGGTATCCACAACCATGCCCCGGTCTGGCCGCGGCACGGCATCCGGATCCTGCCCGGACCGTCGGCCCTGTGGCTGGACGCGACGGGGCGGATGCTCCCGCCTCCCCTGTTTCCGGGTTTCGATTCGCTCGGCGCCCTCCGCCACATCCTGGCCACGGGACATGCCCATTCATGGTTCGTCTTGAACCGCAGCATCGCGCTGAAGGAGTTCGCGCTGTCAGGATCCGAGCAGAACCCGGATCTCACGGGCAAGGACGTCCGTCGGCTGGTCTCACGGCTGAAGCCCGGCAGCGATACACCGCTGCAGCGGTTCCTGGACCGCGGGGTCGACTTCCTGCAGGCAGCGGACCCCGCCGGGCTCGCCGGGCAGATGAACGATCTGACGGGCGGGCAGCTCATCGACCCCGCTGCCCTGGAGCAGCTGATCCGCGACCGGGACCGGCAGTTTGCCAGCGGGATGGGCAAGGATCCGCAGCTGGCGGCGATCCGGGCAGCGCGGCGTTTCGCCACCGACAAGATCATGAGGGTCGCCCCGCCGCACCGGCTGCTGGATCCGCGGCACGGTCCCCTGCTCGCCGTCCGGCTCTCGGTCCTGACGCGCAAGAGCCTTGGCGGGGTGCAGACGGACCTGCAGTCGCGGGTCCTGGATGCCGCCGGGCAGCCCGTGCCCGGGCTGTTCGCGGCCGGTGAAGCCGCAGGGTTTGGCGGCGGCGGAATCCACGGCTACCGGGCCCTCGAGGGAACGTTCCTGGGCGGATGCCTCTTCTCCGGACGTTCCGCGGGCCGGGCCGCTGCGTCCGCGGCCTAGTCCGGGCAGGCTCTCAGCAACACAGGAGGAAAGTCGATGCAGTGGCGGACCGACATTCTCGGGGATGATTTCCAGGCGTGCACCTTTGAGGCCGTCAGCCCTGACGGTGTGCTGCGCACTGCCACCCTGGTCCGCCATACCCCGCTCCCGCCGGCACCATCGGCGCTGCCGGCCCGGGCGGTGCTGTTCCTGCACGGCTGGAGTGACTACTTCTTCAATGAGGAGCTCGCGGAATTCTGGGCGGGGCAGGGGTTTGAGTTTTTCGCCCTCGACATGCACAACCATGGCCGCAGCCTGCGTCCGGGCACCCACGGCGGCTACGTCGCGGACCTGGACAACTACGACGCCGAGATCACTGCAGCGCTCGGGATCATCGGTTCGCTCAGGCCGGACGGTGCGGCGCCGCCGGTGACGCTGATGGGACACTCCACCGGCGGCCTGATCGCGGCGCTGTGGGCCGACCGGCATCCGGGGATGGTGTCACAGCTGGTCCTGGACAGCCCATGGCTGGAAGTCCACGGCAGCCCCGCCCTGCGCCGGGCCGCGCGGACCATGGTGGAGCCGTTCGCCCGGTTCTGGCCGGAGTCGGTGATCCGGCTGCCTGAGCGGGCCTTCTACTGGCGCAGCATCAGCAGCGCCGCGGAAGGCGAATGGGCCCTGGACGATGCCTACCGTCCGCCGCACGCCTTTCCGGTCCGCGCCGGCTGGCTCAGCGCCGTGCTCGCCGGGCAGTCCAAGGTGGCGCGTGGGCTGAACATCGATGTGCCCATCCTGGTGCTCATCTCGGGCGCCAGCGCCAACGGGATGTTCTGGAAGGAGTCCATGCGCCGCACGGACGCGGTCCTGGACGTGAACACAATCGCCCTCCGCGCGCTCAGTCTGGGCCGCACCGTGACGCTGGAGCGGATTGACGGCGCCCTGCATGACGTCTTCCTCTCCGCCCCGCGGGTCCGCGCGGACGCCTATGCCCGGCTGTCCCGGTGGATCAGGGCGTACGTCTACGACTGACGCGGATCAGCTGACCTGGCCGCCCGCGGCGGGAGCGGCGTCGATGGCTCCACCGTAGCGGCGGTCCCGCTGTGCATAGATCTCGACGGCGTCCCAAAGTGTCCGCCGGTCCACGTCCGGCCACAGGGTGTCCATGAACACGAACTCGGCATAGGCCGACTGCCAGAGCATGAAGTTGGAGAGCCGCTGTTCCCCGGAACTGCGCAGGAACAGGTCCACGTCGGGCAGGTCGGGCTCGTCGAGGAACTTCTGGATGGTCCGCTCGGTGATGGCCCCCGGCTTCAGCCGGCCCTGGGCCACTTCCTCCGCGATCGCGGAGACGGCGTCGGCGATCTCGGCCCGTCCGCCGTAGTTGACGCACATGTTCAAGGTGCAGGTGCTGTTGCCCCGGGTGTAGTCCTCGGCCTCTTCGAGTTCGCGGATCACCGAGCCCCACAGCTTCGGGCGCCGCCCGGACCAGCGGATCCGGACACCCCATTCATCGAGCTGGTTCCGCTGCCGGCGCAGGACGTCCTTGTTGAAGCCCATCAGGAAGCGCACCTCCCCAGGGGACCGCCGCCAGTTCTCGGTGGAGAAGGCGTACACACTGACGTATTCGATCCCCAGCTCGATCGCGCCGGCCATGACGTCCAGCAGGGCAGGCTCCCCTGCTTTGTGGCCCTCGATCCGGGGCAGGCCGCGCTGGTTCGCCCAGCGCCCGTTGCCGTCCATGACGATCGCCACATGCCGCGGGATGAACTCCGCGGGAATCGCGGGCGGAACAGCGCCGGACGGGTGCGGGTAGGGAGCCACCACCGGGGTGGTCCGCCGCGGACCGTTGGACTGTTTCGTCTGGCTTTTCTCCAGGTTCTTTCCCAGGCTTCTTCCCAATGCCACTTTTACGTTCGCTCCACATGTTTGAGGGATTTCAGGACTCGTTCCAGGTGCCACTGGAGGTAGCTGGCTACCAGGCCGGCCGCTTCCCGGCGGTGGACGGACGCGGAGGCATCCGCCGTCATCCAGTTTCCGGTGAGCAGGGCACCCATGAGGAGCACCGTCTCCGGGGCCGGCGCGGGCGATCCCGGCGGCCGGCACCCGTGGCAGACCATGCCGCCGAGCGGCGCGGAAAAGGCGGTGTGGGGCCCGGGCGCACCGCACCGGGCGCAGTCGGTGAAGCTGGGCGCCCAGCCGCCGGTCGCGAGGGCGCGGAGCAGGTAGGAATCCAGGATGAGTTCGGGGGCGTGGTCGCCCCGGCTCAGGGAGGCGAGGGCCCCCACCAGCAGGTTGTACTGGGCGGTGCCGGCTTCGCCGTCGACGTCGGTGAGCTTCTCCGCCGTTTCGGTCATGGCGGCCGCTACCGTGTACCGGCCATAGTCCGCGGCGATGTTCCCGCCGTAGGCGCCCTTGGCCACGGCCTGCGTGACGACGTCCAGGGTGCGCCCGGAAATCAGCTGGAGATCGGCCACCATGAACGGTTCCAGCCTGGCGCCGAACCGGCTGCTGGTGCGCCGGACCCCCTTGGCCACCGCCCGCACCTGGCCGTGGTGCTTGGTCAACAGGGTGATGATCCGGTCGGCTTCGCCCAGCTTATGGGTGCGCAGCACGACGGCGTCATCACGGTAGGCACGCGCTGCAAAGGATTGTTGGACCACAGTTAATCTTCGCACTGTCTTTACGGAATCACGGCATGGGCAGCGCCGCCGAGGCAGAACGGTAAAAGACTGAGATAAAAGACTGAGGCAAAATACTGCGCCGCCGGAGTGTTCCGGCGGCGCAGTCATGCATTGGTTCGCCAGTGCCTGCCCGTCCGGGGACGGATCAGGCGCGGACGGATCAGGCGCGGACGAATCAAGCAGCGACGGATCAGGCGCGGGCGTCCCGGATGGCGCGGTTCACGGCCGAGATGACGGCCTTGAGGGCTGACGTGCTCGTGTTGGCATCGATCCCCACGCCCCAGAGCACGCGCTCCCCCACGGCGCATTCGACATACGCGGCGGCCAGGGCACTGCCACCCTCGGAGAGTGCGTGTTCGCTGTAGTCCAGGACCCGGACGTCCACGCCGTCCTCGCGCAGGATGCTCAGCAGGGCCGCGATGGGGCCGTTCCCGGTCCCGGTCCGGCGGACCTGGGTCCCGTCGATCTTCAGGGCGGCGGTCAGCGTCATGTCGCCGTCTTCGTCCGTCTCCGTGCTGATCGAACCGAGGGCGTAGCGGCCCCACTGCGTGTCGGCAGAGCCCGAGGGCAGGTATTCGTCCTGGAAGACCTGCCACAGCTGGGGTCCGCTGACTTCTCCGCCGACCGTGTCGGTCCGTTTCTGGATGACGCCGGAGAACTCGATCTGGGCGCGGCGCGGCAGGTCCAGGCTGTGCTCGTTCTTGAGCAGGTAGGCGACGCCGCCCTTGCCGGACTGCGAGTTGACGCGGATGACCGCCTCGTAGCTCCGGCCGAGGTCCTTCGGGTCCACCGGCAGGTACGGGACTTGCCACGTGTAGTCGGCCACGTCCTTGCCCGCCGCGGCCGCGTCCTTTTCGAGGGCCTCCAGGCCCTTCTTGATCGCGTCCTGGTGCGAACCGGAGAACGCCGTGAAGACGAGGTCTCCGCCGTACGGGGACCGCTCGGCCACCGGCAGCTGGTTGCAGTACTCCACCGTGCGGCGGATTTCGTCGATGTCGGAGAAGTCGATCATCGGGTCGATGCCCTGGACGAACATGTTCAGGCCCAGGGTCACCAGGTCCACGTTGCCGGTCCGCTCGCCGTTGCCGAAGAGACAGCCCTCGATCCGGTCTGCCCCGGCCAGGTAGCCCAGCTCGGCGGCGGCGACGCCGGTGCCGCGGTCGTTATGCGGGTGCAGGGACAGGATGATGCCTTCGCGCGGGTGCAGATTCCGGCTCATCCACTCGATGGAGTCGGCGTAGACATTGGGGGTGGCCATTTCCACGGTGGCAGGCAGGTTGATGATGACCTGACGGTCCGCCGAGGCCTCGAAGACGTCGGCGATCGCGTTGCAGACCCTGATGGCGTACTCCAGCTCGGTGCCGGTGAAGGACTCGGGCGAGTATTCGTAGGTGATGTGCGTATCGGCGAGGGTTTCCTCGTACTTCTTGCACAACCGCGCACCCTGCAGGGCGATGTCGAGGATGCCGTCCTCGTCCTGGTTGAAGACCACGCGGCGCTGCAGGACGGACGTGGAGTTGTAGAGGTGGACGATTGCCTGCTTCGCCCCGACCAGGGACTCATAGGTCCGCTCGATCAGGTGTTCGCGGGCCTGGGTCAGCACCTGGATCGTGACGTCGTCGGGGATGTGGTTGCCCTCGATCAGCTGCCGGACGAAGTCGAAGTCCGTCTGCGATGCCGAGGGGAACCCGACCTCGATCTCCTTGTAGCCCATCCGGACCAGCAGGTCGAACATCTTCAGCTTGCGGGCCGGGCTCATGGGATCGATGAGGGCCTGGTTGCCGTCGCGCAGGTCCACGGCGCACCAGCGCGGGGCCTTGGTGATGACTTTGTCCGGCCAGGTGCGGTCCGGCAGTTCAACGGTGATCTGGTCCTGGAACGGGATGTAACGGTGGACCGGCATTCCTGAGGGCTTCTGTGCGTTTCGCATTACAATCGGGGCCTTTTCTGTGATTCTTGGTGAAAGGGTGGCCGGGCAACACAAACTCCGCAGCGAGGGTGGGCCTTGCGCTAGATCGCGTCTGAGGCCTCGCCGCGGCAGCTAAGAAGGAGCAGTTCTGCGCGCACCTTTTCACAGTAACACGGGTGCGTAAGATGAAGGAGCCAGACCACCGTAACGTCCACCATGCAGACCGTGCGCCGGCAAACGCTCCGGGCCGGACTGCCTCTCAAAGGAGCATCCGTGCCACTTTCGGGGATCGATCTGTCCACCATCGACGCCAGCGTCCGCCCGCAGGATGACCTGTACCAGCATGTGAATGGCGGCTGGCTCAACACTACGGTCATCCCGGACGACCGGCCGCTGGAGGGCACCTTCACCGCCTTGCGCGACGCGTCGGAGCTCGCGGTGAAGGAGATCATCGAGCAGGCCGCCGCACGCGGTGCGAAGGCGACCGGCATCGAGCGCAAGATCGGGGACCTGTACAACAGCTTCATGGACGAAGCGGCGGTCGAGGCCAAGGGCCTGGACCCGCTCCGGGCGCGGCTGGCGCAGGTGTTCGCGACGACGTCGGTGCCCGAACTCGTGGCGCTGGCCGGACGGCTGTTCCGCGCCGATGTGTCCGGGCTCTTTTATATTTACCCCGCCCCGGATGCCGGAAACCCGGACCGGGTCCTGCTCTACACGGGCCAGGGCGGCCTCGGCCTGCCGGATGAGTCTTATTACCGGGAAGCGAAGTTCGCCCCGATGGTCCAGGCCTACCGTGCACACGTGGGGGCCATGCTGGGCCTCGCGGAGGTTGCCGACCCTGAGGGGGCTGCCGGACGCGTGGTGGCTCTGGAAACTGCGCTGGCTTCGCACCACTGGGACAACGTGACATTGCGGAATCCGCAAAAGACGTACAACTTGAAGTCCGCCAAAGAAGCCGCGGAGCTGTTCCCCCTGCTGGCGGACTGGTTCGACGCGGCCGGCATCGAGCCGGAGAAGCGCGCCGAGCTGGTGGTGAGCACCCCCGACTTCTTCTCCGGCGCGGCCTCGCTGCTGGATTCCGAACCGCTGGCGATCTGGCAGGAATGGCTCGCCATGCGCGTGGTCAGCGCGGCCGCCCCGTACCTGTCTTCCGAGTTCGTGGACGCGAACTTCGCGTTCTATGGCACCACCCTGAGCGGTACGCCGCGGATCAAGGACCGCTGGAAGCGCGGCGTCGCGGTGGTCGAGGCGGCCCTGGGTGAGGCGGTCGGGCAGATCTACGTGGCCGGACACTTCCCGGAGGGGCACAAGGCGCGCATGCAGACCCTCGTGGCCAACTTGATCGAGGCGTACCGCGAGTCCATCACCGGGCTGACCTGGATGGGCGAGGCAACCAAGCTCGAGGCCCTGAAAAAGCTGGACTCCTTCCGCGCCAAGATCGGCTTCCCGGACAAGTGGATCGACTACTCCGCGGTGGAGATCGACCCCGCCGATCTGCTGGGGAATGTGGAGCGCGCGCACAGCGCCGACGTCGACCGCCACCTCGACGAGGTCGGCAAGCCCGTGGACCGCGAGAAGTGGCTGATGACGCCCCAGACAGTCAACGCCTACTACCATCCGCTCCTGAACGAGATCGTGTTCCCTGCGGCCATGCTGCAGCCCCCGTTCTTCACTGCCGACGCCGATGACGCCGTCAACTACGGCGGCATCGGTGCCGTGATCGGCCATGAAATCGGCCACGGCTTCGATGACCAGGGCTCGCAGTACGACGGCAGCGGCCTGCTGCGCAACTGGTGGACGGAGGATGACCGCACCGCGTTCGAGGCGCTGGCCGCCCGGCTCGTGGCGCAGTTCGATGCCCTTTCCCCCACGGCAGCCCCCGGCCACACGGTCAACGGCAAGCTGACCTTGGGCGAGAACATCGGCGACCTGGGCGGGCTCACCATCGGCTACAAGGCCTACCTGATCAGCCTCGACGGGCAGGAACCGCCGGTGCTCGATGGCCTGACCGGGGTGCAGCGTTTCTTCGCGTCCTGGGCCGCGGGGTGGCGGCAGGTCATCCGGACCGAAGAGGCCATCCGCCGGCTGGCGACGGATCCGCACTCCCCAAATGAGTTCCGCACGAACGCCATCGCCAAGAACCTCGACGCCTTCCATGCGGCATTCGGCGTCACGGACCGGGACGGCATGTGGATGGCACCGCAGGAGCGCGTCAGCATCTGGTGACCCGGGGCCCGGTCACTGGCACCGACCCAGCCGGGGAGGGCTGTGCTTACACGCTTGCGTGAATACATCGACAGCTGTACTTTCGATTGATGGAGACTCTTACGCATGCCCCGGTGCTGGCACGGTTCGGTTATGCCGTGTCAGACCCGACACGGGCAGAAATCCTGCTTGCCCTCACGGCTGCGCCGTCCTATCCCTCGGAGCTGGCGGATTCCCTCGGGGTATCCCGGCAGAGCATGTCGAACCACCTGGCGTGCCTGCGGGGATGCGGGCTGGTCGTTGCCGTGCCGGAGGGGCGGCGGACCCGCTATGAGCTCGCCGATCAGCGCCTCGGCCATGCCCTGAAAGACCTTCTGGGCGTCGTGCTGGCGGTGGACCCGGCCTGCTGCGCACCCGACGGGACGTGCACGCTGTGATGGCTTCCCTCCAACTGTCGCCGGGCCCGGCCCGCCGCGCCGTCCTCAGCCGCCGGATCCGCTTGTTCGCGGCGGCCACCATCAGCTATAACCTCATCGAGGCCGTTGTGGCTTTGTGGGCCGGGGGTACGGCGGACTCGTCGGCGCTCCTCGGCTTTGGCCTGGATTCCATCATTGAGGTCGCGTCGGCGCTGGCCCTGTCGTGGCAGTTTTCCACCAAGGACCCTGAACGGCGTGAACACCTCACCTTGCGGATTATCGCTGTCTCATTCTTCGCGCTGGCGGCCTTTGTCTCCGCCGAGGCAATCAGGTCACTTCTCGGCGCCGGCGAGGCACAGCACTCGACCCCGGGCATCGTGATTGCCGCACTGAGCCTGGTGATCATGCCGGTCCTGTCCTGGCTCCAGCGCCGGGCCGGCCGGGAGCTCGGATCACGCACGGCGGTGGCTGACTCCAAGCAGACCCTGCTCTGCACGTATCTGTCGGCAGTCCTGCTCGCGGGTTTGGTGCTGAACAGCACCCTTGGCTGGTGGTGGGCCGATGCCGGCGCTGCGCTGGTCATCGCCGCGATCGCCCTCCGGGAGGGCATCAACGCCTGGCGCGGCGACATCTGCTGCACGGTCCCCCACACGGCGGCAGACACCCTTCCGACGGCCACGGAGCCGGCCCGCTGTGACGGATGCGGTGCCGATTCAGCACCTCCAAAGGCGCTCTTCCTACCCGAGGTGGGGGTGGGACAGTCCGCCGCCGATGAGCAGCATGCGTAGTCGGTAGTGCTTCCGGTTGCGGAAGCCGCGGTGTCAGCAGCACTCATCTGGCACAGCGGTTCAAGGAGCTCGTCGCCGCTGCCGGCCGCTTGATTTCTTACTGGAGCGACAGCTCGCGGCACGCTAATGTGGGGGCACCCCAAAGCAGAGGAGTGCCCCGTGGGCAAGGTGGTCATGTACAGCTCGGTGTCGGTGGACGGCTTCATCGCGGACGAGAATGACCAGCCCGGACCGCTGTTCGACTGGTTGTCCAACGGTGACGTCCCGTTGGACGAGAGCGGCGGGGTGAAGGTGTCCCAGGCCTCCTACGACTACACCCGGCCGTACTGGGACCAGATCGGGGCGACCCTCGTCGGCCGCCACGTCTTCGACCTGACGGACGGCTGGGACGGGAAACCCCCGAGCGGGATCGATCACGTGGTCGTCGTGACGCACCGGCCGCAGCCCGAGGGCTGGGACCCCGAGGCGCCGTTTCACTTCGTCGACGGCGTCGAGGCAGCCATGGCCAAGGCGCAAGAGCTTGCGGGTGACCGCATCGTCGAGGTCGCCGCTGGTGATGTCGGTGGCCAGATGCTTGCCGCGGGCCTGGTCGACGAGGTGCGCATGGACGTCGTACCCGTCGTGTTCGGGTCCGGCAAGCGCTACTTCGGGTCGGTCCACGCACAGCACCTGCTGGAGGATCCCGACGTGGTGATTCAGGGCAACCGGGTGCTTCACCTGCGCTATCGGGTGCGCCGTTGAGGTCCTCGCCGTGTGCCACGACCCAGCAGGACGTGGAAGAGCCTCCAAAGGCCGCCGTCCAACATCCATGACAAAAGAAGGCCCCCGTTCAGGAAAATCTGAACGGGGGCCTTCCTGGCTGGCGGGTCAGCGGGTGATCAGTGCCGGGTTGGCCTGCTGGCAAACGGTGTCGCCGGCTGTCTGGTTGACGATGTCCTTGGGCAGCTGCGGGGCAGCGGCGGCGGCGGTCGGCGTCCCGTTCGCGAAGTCACTGCCCAGGTAGACCTGGACACCGGCAACTCCGGCGGCCGGGAGCACCCGGTCCGGCGCCACACCGACCAGGGCCGCGACGTCCCCGGCCACGTCAGCGTAATCCGCACCGTAGTAGACCGCCGTCGCGGCGACGGGCGGAGCAGTCAACTGGCCCACCTGGGTGAAGCCGGCGCCCTTGATGGCCTGCATGATCTCCTGGGTCCGGGCCGGAACACCAGAGCCGTTGGCCACAGTGACGGGCTGCAGGGTCTTGTCATAGGCCGGGGCAGTGGGGCTGGGCGTCGGCGTGGCGCTGGCGCTCGGGGAAGCGCTCGGCTTCGCGGTCGGATCCGTCAGGTCCACGTCGTTGCGCATGGCGGCGAACAGCTGGGATGCCGCGGGCTCGGCCAGCTGCAGCCGGTTGATGTCCGTTTCGGCCGGGACTGTCGGCGTGGCCACGAAAGCTACCTTGCCGACGTCGATGTTCTTGAGCCGGTTGCCCACGGTCAGCAGCGTCGGCACCGAGGCCAGGCCGTCGTCGATGGTCAGGTTCTTGGTGATCGCGTCCGCGATGCCGAGCATCCGGGCCGGGTTGGTAAGGGTGCCGTCGTCCTTGATTTTCCGGGTCAGCGCGGACAGGAAGCCCTGCTGGGCCTTGATCCGGCCGAGGTCGCCGCCGTCGCCGAAGGCGTGCCGGGTGCGCACGAACGACAATGCCTGCTCGCCCTGGACAGTGGAGGTGCCCTTGGGCAGGCGCAGCTTAGAGTCGGGGTCATACACGGCGTCGCTGACACACACTGACACGCCGCCCACGGCGTTGGAGAGTTCCTTGACGGCGTTGAAGTCGGCCATCATGAAGTGGTCGATCTCCAGGCCAGTGAGCTTGTTGACGGTGTCCACGGCGCAGCCGATGCCGGCCTCGGACATCGCCGAGTTAATCATGACGCCGGTCTGGGCCGGGTACTCCTTGTTGGTTTTCGGGTCCTTGCACTTGGGGATGTCGACCAGCAGGTCGCGGGGGAAGCTGACGACGTTGACCCGCTTGTTGTCCGCGGAGATGTCCATCAGCATCATCACGTCCGAGTGCCCATATCCGGTCGCGTCATCGCTGGTGCCGTACTGCGAGTTCTTCCCGTCGCGCGTGTCCGAGCCGAGGATCAGGATCTGCATCCGGTCCGTCGAATCGTTCACGGCACCCTCGGTCTTGATGCTGCCGGCGCTCAGTGGGGCCTTGGTGAGGTTGCCCTGGAGCCGGATGGTCCAGTAGGCGCCAAAAGCGATCACGCCGACCAAGAGCACGGCCACCACGCCCGTGAAGATTTTCAGCCAGGTGGGGGTCCGGCGGGCGGAGCCGAGGTGGCGGGCCGGGCCAACGGCGGGATCGGCCGTGTGCCGGGCAGCGGCTGTTGACCGGGCCGGCGGGGCGGATCCGTCGGCACGGTTGTCACGGGGTCGAACCACTTGTTGAGCCTTCCTAAACGAACGGGGAGTCAGCCCATTTTAGAGTCCGAATCTGAGAAAACGCCGATGGCCCTCTCTTGGGAGCGGCGGGAAAGGGCCAACGGTCAAAATAGCGGCCTAAGAACAGCGCGTCTCAGAAGCCCAGTTTGACGAGCTGCTTCGGGTCGCGCTGCCAGTCCTTGGCGACCTTGACGTGCAGGTCAAGGTAGATCCGGGCACCGAGCAGCGCCTCGATCGCCTTGCGCGCGTTGGTGCCGACATCGCGGAGCCGGGCGCCGCCCTTGCCGATGATGATGGCCTTCTGGGAGGGCCGCTCGACGTACAGGTTGACGCGGACGTCCAGGAACGGGCGGTCCTCGGGCCGGCCTTCCCGCGGAACGATTTCATCGACGACGACGGCCAGGGAGTGCGGCAATTCGTCGCGGACGCCTTCGAGGGCTGCTTCCCGGATGAGTTCGGCGATCATCACCGCTTCCGGCTCGTCCGTCAGGTGACCGTCCGGATACAGCGGCGGCGACGCCGGCATGTGACCGATCAGGACGTCGGCAAGGGTGTCGACCTGGAAGCCGTCCGTGGCGGAGACCGGGACGATGTCCTTCCAGCCGTCCTCGCCAAGGACCTCGCGGCCCAGGGCGGCGACGGCGAGCAACTGCTCGGTGAGGGCCTGCCGGTCGACGGTGTCGGCCTTGGTCACGATCGCGATGATGGGCTTGTTGGGGATGGCGGCGAGCTGGGCGGCAATGAACTTGTCCCCCGGGCCGATTTTCTCGTTGGCCGGCAGGCAGAAGCCGATCGCGTCGACCTCGGCGAGGGTATCGGCGACCAGTTCGTTCAGCCGCTTCCCCAGCAGCGTGCGCGGGCGGTGGAGGCCCGGGGTGTCAACGAGGATCAACTGGGCGTCGTCCCGGTGCACGATGCCCCGGATTGTGTGGCGCGTGGTCTGGGGCTTGGCCGAGGTGATCGCGACTTTTTGGCCGACCAGGGCGTTGGTGAGGGTGGACTTGCCCGCATTGGGCCGTCCGACCAGCACCGAGAAACCGGCGCGGTAGCCGCCGTAGGCTGCGTCGCCGTCGGACTTATTCTGCTTGCTCACGTGAGACTCCCTGTTGGATTGGTGCGGCCTCGTCGAGAAGGTCTTCAAGGTCAGTTTGTTCTTTTGCTACGGCGGCCGCAATGATGTGGCTGACGCGGTTCCGCCGGCCCTCCAGCCTGTCGGCGCGGAGGGACAGTCCGTGGACCTGGACGGTGCTGCCGACAATCGGCACCCGCCCGAGGGCCTTGGCCAGCAGGCCGCCCACGGTGTCTACTTCGTCGTCGTCGAGCTCGAGGTCGAAGAGTTCGCCGAGGTCATCGATGCTCATGCGGGCGCTGACCCGGTAGCTTCCGTCCCCCAGTGCCACGGCCTCGGCGCTTTCGGTGTCGTATTCGTCCACGATTTCGCCGACGATCTCCTCGATGAGGTCCTCGAGCGTGACCAGCCCCGCCGTTCCGCCGTATTCGTCGATGACGATCGCAACGTGCGTGGATTCCTTCTGGAGTTCGCGGAGCAGGTCGCTGACGAGCTTCGAGTCCGGCACGTAGCGGACCTCGCGGGCCACCTCGTCCACCACCGGCGGTTCCTCGTGCGGGCCGAGGTTGTGGAGCGAGGCGGCAACGTCCTTCAGGTACACAATGCCCAGGATCTGGTCCGTGTTTTCGCCGATGACCGGAATCCGCGAGTACCCGGAGCGCAGGAACAGCGACATCGCCCGGTGCAGGCTGGATCCGGAGTCGATCGTGAGGATGTCGGTCCTGGGCACCATAACGGAGCGGACCAGGGTGTCCCCGAAGTCGAAGACCGACTGGATCAGCTCGGCCTCGTTGTCCTCGATCACGTCGGACTCGGTGGCCCGGTCCACGAGTTCGCGGAATTCTTCCTCGCTGAAGAACGCCTCGCTGTCGGCCGGCGCGCCGGGCGCTACGACGCTGCCGAGCCGCACCAGCCAGCCCGGAATCGGGCCGAGCACGGCGTAGAGGGACCGGACGAGCGGGGCGCTGAACCGGACCAGGGCGGCGGAGTGGACCCGGCCGAGCTGCCGAGGGGACACCCCCACGATCACGAAGCCGAGCAGCGCCATGATGCCGGTGGCCGCCAGCCCGGCCAGCCAGACGTTGTCCAGCATGCTGTAAAGGAGCACGGTCACGGCGACGGCGGCGGCCATCTCGAACCAGACCCGCCAGAACCGCAGGGCGCGCATGTGCCCCACGGGCTGGGCCAGGATGCGTTTGAGCGAGGTGCCTCTGCTGTTCAGGACCGCCTGCTCGGCGTCGTGCCGGGGCAGGAAGTTGAACGCGGACTCGGCAGCGGTCAGCACTGCGGCAAAGCTAAGGAACACCAGCGCCATGCCGGCAAGGATCAGTGGGGTCACTGAACCGTCTCGGACGGGGCCGCTTTGCCGGTGAAGGCGGTCAGGAGTTCGCGCTGCAGCCCGAACATCTCTTCCTTCTCTTCCGGCTCGGCGTGGTCATAACCCAGCAGGTGAAGGATGCCGTGCGTGGTCAGCAGCAGCATCTCGTCCTGGGTGGAGTGGCCGGCGTTGCGGGCCTGGACCTCGGCTACCTGGGGGCAGATGGCGATGTCGCCGAGCATGCCCTGCGGCGTCGGCTTGTCCGGCGTGCCCGGGGTCAGCTCGTCCATGGGGACGGAGAGGACGTCGGTGGAGCCTGGCTCGTCCATCAGTTCGAGGTGCAGCTTTTCCATGGCCGGTTCGTCCACGAGCAGGATGGACAGCTCCGCCTGCGGGTGGATGTAAAGGCTTTCGAAGATGAAACGCGACAGCGCCACGAGCCCGGCCTCGTCCACGACGACGCCGGATTCGTTGTTGACCTCAATGCTCATGCGTGTTCTCCCCGCGTTTCCCGGGCAACGGAGTGCTTGACCCGGTTCCTTTGGACTTCGTCCCAGATGCTGTAGGCGTTGACGATATCCCCCACCAGGCGGTGCCGGACGACGTCGGAGGCATCCAGGATCGAGAAGTTGACGTCCTCGATCCCCTGCAGGATCTCCTCGACGATCCTGAGCCCCGAGCGGGTGCCGAAGGGCAGGTCCACCTGGGTGATGTCGCCGGTGACCACCATCTTGGAGCCGAAGCCCAGACGGGTCAGGAACATCTTCATCTGTTCGGGCGTGGTGTTCTGCGCCTCATCGAGGATGATGAAGGCATCGTTAAGCGTGCGGCCCCGCATGTAGGCCAGCGGGGCGACCTCGATGGTGCCGGCGGCCATGAGGCGGGGAATGGATTCGGGGTCCATCATGTCGTGCAGGGCGTCGTACAGGGGCCGCAGATAGGGGTCGATCTTGTCGCTCAGGGTGCCCGGCAGGAAGCCGAGCCGCTCCCCCGCCTCGACAGCGGGACGGGTCAGGATGATGCGGCTGACTTCCTTCTGCTGCAGGGCCTGGACGGCCTTGGCCATTGCCAGGTAGGTCTTGCCGGTACCGGCGGGACCGATCCCGAAGATCACGGTGTTGGCGTCGATCGCGTCCACATAGTTCTTCTGGTTCAGCGTCTTGGGCCGGATGGTCTTCCCGCGGGTGGAGAGGATGTTGGTGGTCAGCACTTCCACGGGGTTCTGCAGCGACTGGCTGCGCAGCAGGGAGACGAGCTGCTGCAGCACGGCCGGGGTGATGACGGTGCCTCGGGCCACCAGCCCGCGCACCTCGTTGAGCAGCCGCATGATGCGCGGCACGTCGGCGGCAGGACCGCTGATCGCGAGCTCGTTGCCCCGGACGTGGAAATCGACGGCGGGGAACTGGTTTTCGATGAACCTTAAGGCTTCGTCATGGCTGCCCAGCGACTGGACCATCTGCTCTGAGTCGTCGAACAAGACCACCTCCGTCCGCAGCCCTGGTAGGGAGTGGGGAAATTCCCCTGCGGTGCGTTCTCGGGCGCTGAACCGGGCCTTGCCGTTCGCTGCTTCAGTCATGGTGTTGGCCCGCGGGCCTCTGGTCCCCTCCAGTATGAATATGGTCTGTCGCCGTGATCCGTGCCGACGGCGGTTCGCACCGCCCGCGGCCAGGGTCTACGGGTGCTTCCATCTTACGCCAGCGCGGCGCGGCCGACGCCGGAGGGGATCCGGCGCCGGCTGTTACGGGTAGGCGTTTCCGAAGACGACCCACCCCTCCAGCCAGTGGGCACCTGTTGCCGGGCACGGCTGTTCCGCTTTGCCGGGTTCCCGCTCCGGCTTCGGCTCCCGCTCCGGCTTCGGTTCCGCCTTCGGTTCCGACACGGTCAGGCCGCGCTCTCCAGCGCGCCGGCGCGGGACCCGACGCCGGCGTAGCGTCCCTTGTAGAAGAGCAGGGGCTCAGCGTCGGGGCGGGCGCCCAGGGCGCGGACGGCGCCGACGACGATCGTGTGGTCGCCGCCGTCGTACTCCTGGTGGAGTTCGCAATCCACCCAGGCCAGGGCGTTATCCAGGACGGGGTTGCCCAGCGGCGAGGGCGAATGGCCGACGCCGGCGAACTTGTCCGTCCCCGAGCGCGCGAACTGCCCCGCCAGATGCTGGTGCTCTGCGGCCAGGATGTTCACGGTAAACCGTCCCGCCGCACGCAGCAGCGGCCAGGTGCTCGATGTCCGTGCGGGGCTGAAAGTGACCAGGGCCGGCTCCAGGGACAGGGAGGCGAAGGACTGGCATGTGAAACCGGCCGGCCCGTGCTGGGTTGCTGCGGTGATCACCGTCAGGCCGGTGGCGAAGTGTCCGAGAATGTGGCGGAGTGCCTTCGGGCTGGGGTCAGAATGTTCCGTCATGGCGGGTCCTTTCGAGCGCTGGTAGCCCCAATCAACCACCGTAGACGCGGGTTCCCAAGCCCGGCCGCAACGCACAGTCGCGCAACGACACAACGCGTCACGGACCCGTTGCATGACGTAAGAATTCGGCACCGGGAGTTCCCCGGCCATGGCCGTTAGGCTCGGTTGATGGCAAACCAGGAAAATTTGATGGACGTCAGATCCGCGTACGACACAGTGGCCGAGACCTATTCAGCGGTTATCCCGGATACCAGTTTCGAGGCCCCGCTGGATATGGCCATGATGGACCACTTCATCGCCCACATGCGCGGCACGGCGGACCGGAAGGTGATCGACGTCGGATGCGGTGCCGGACGAATGAGCAGTTATCTCGGCCAGGCGGGGCTGAACGTCAGCGGAGTCGACCTGTCGCCCGAAATGGTCCGGATCGCGCAACAACTGCATCCCGGGCTGTCGTTCGAGCTGGGAGAGCTGACGGACCTGCCCCAAGCGGACGCAGCTGCGGACGGCGTCCTCGCCTGGTATTCGATCATCCACTCTCCCCCGACGGCGCTGCCGGCGATCGCGCGCGAGTTCTGGAGGGCGCTCCGCCCTGGCGGTTCGGCGCTCGTCGCCTTCCACGCCGGCAGCGGCCACCGCACGATTGACCGTGCCTACGGACACGACGTCCAGCTCCGGGCGGAACTGCACGCACCCGAAGAGGTGGCGCTCCGGTTCACCGAACAAGGCTTTGTGATGCGCGCCCAGTTGGTGCGTTCACCGAGGGCCAAGGAAAAACATCCACAGGCCGCCATCCTCGTCGACAAACCCTTCGTGTCTTCAACACTTAGTCCCTCAGAGCGGACGTTGGCGTGTTCGCAGGGTCGAACCAGCGGTGAACTGCTCTTCACGGGAGTAGTCGAGATAGTGCTTGAGGGACGGATCGCCGGTTCCCGGCATGGCTCCGGCCGCTGCCGCCTTCACCAGCCAGTCCACCTGATGCGGGATGGTCTGAGCGTATGTCCCAACAGGTTCATAGGCGAGGTCAAGGGAGGCCTTGGTGCTCAGTACCAGCGGAGGCCGGAAATCCCACGGATGGTCACCGAGGCCCGTGGGTGCGCTGTCATCCAGAAGCACCTCTTCCCAGTGGTGGCCCAGGTAGCGGGCAATTGCTGCGGCGATCTGCCGGGCATTCGGCGCATCTGGATCGGCGCTGTTGAGGATTCGTGCCGCGGGCACGGCGGCAACCCGTTCCACGAGGGCCGCCGTGTTCACCGCTGCCGTCGTGTGGTCCGCGCCCTGCCCAGCATGGGCCAGGAACACGGCCCGGCGCCGGTCGAGCACCCGTTTGACGAACATCCATTCCCGGGGCAGGGCCGCGCCCTCACCATGTACCTTGGACGCCCGGATCACCGTCACGGGATGGCCGCTGCCCAGGAGGGTGTTCTCTGCAGCCACCTTGTTGGCGCCATAGCCTTCCCGGGATTGGTAGTCCCCGGTTCCCGGCCGCATGGTCGGATTGTTCTCGAGGATCGGCGCATCAAAGCGGGGCGCTACCTCGGAATTGACGTGGTTGCCGGCGGCGTCAACGTACACAGCCTTGCTCGAGAGCATGACGGCAGAGGTCACCGCGGCCAGGTGCGGCAGGAGTTGCCGGGCGTCGGCCTCGGTGTAGCACACCGCGTCCACGAGGAGATCGGCACCACCGGCCATCACCCCGGCCAGTGCGGCTTCGTCACGACGTTCGGCGGCGATAAATCGGGCACCGGCGGCAGCCAGGTCAGCCGGCATCTTGGTCCGGTCCCGGCCCGTCACGTCCACGGCCCAGCCGGCACGGATCAGCCGCCACGCAATCGCGCGGCCGAGAACGCCAGTGCCTCCAAGGATCACAGCCCGTTTCATTTGTCCGACTCTAACGGACGGGTGCGTCAGGCGAAGGCGATGCCGGGACCAAGAAGCCTCGGGTATTTCCACTCCTTGGAGAGCGCGGGAACCGCGGCGGCCGTGCGGGGAAGCCGGACGACGAGCCGGTCACCGAGCGTGAGCATGACGTTGTCCGTCCCGCTGGATGACACCGGCTTCAGACGGAGCCCGGCCCACCCCGGAAACTGATCCGCGATCATGAGGCCGACCTGGTTTGTGTCGATGTCAGGCTCAGCGTCGTGCCGCTTCTTCGAGGTCGCCCTGCGGACCTTCAGTGGGAGGCGGGCGCCCCGCCAAAGTAGGGTACTTCCATGTTCATCATTCGCGAAGGGCGCCCAGACGATGTGCCCGGCCTTGCGACGCTAAGGGCCACGTGGGCGGCGGAACAGGACCCCGCGCCCATGGACGATCCCACCTTCGACGCCGTCTTCATGGAGTGGATGAATGCCAGTCCCCGAAAGTTCTTTGTGGCCGACTACGGCGGCGAACTCGTCGGGATGCTCAACCTGATGATTTTCGAGCGGATGCCCAAACCCGGAACGGAATCGTCCCGGTGGGTCTATCTGGGCAACGCCTACGTGCTCCCGGAGTTTCGGAACGCCGGAATCGGAGGCCGGCTCGTGGAGGCATCGATCCAGTTCGCGCAAGGCATCAAGGCCGTACGGATGGTGCTTTCCCCCTCCGATGCATCACGCGGCTTTTATGCACGGCTTGGTTTCGAACCGGCCGCGGAATTGAACATTCTCAGGTTTTGACCCACGGCCCGCCAGGCCGCTGCGCCGGCTCCGGCATGATGGACACATGGAATTGCAGACTGATCGTCTCCTGCTGCGCGAGTACACCCTGGATGATTTCGCTGCGGTACATTCATTCGCTTCCGACTTGAGGATCGCCGAATACGTGGACTGGGGACCGAATACAACCGGCGAAACGCTGGAATTCCTTAAAATGTGCTCGGCGGCGCAACGCGGTTCGAACCGGACAAACTTCACTCTTGCTGTCACTTTTCCCAGGGGCGAAGCCTTTGGTTCTGTCGGACTCGGCATTGATCGTGGCCGGGGCGAGCTGGGGTGCGTGATTGATGCTGACCACTGGGGGCGCGGATATGCCACTGAGGCCGCAGCCGCCCTCCTCAGGTTCGGCCAAGGAACTCTCAAACTGCAGGACATTACCGCAACCTGCAGACCTGAAAACACCGCTTCTGCGAGGGTGCTGGAAAAGATCGGATTGGTCCCGGTAGGAGTGCGGAGGGCGGACAAACTCATTCGTGGACAGTGGCAGGATTCGCTCGTCTTTTCGTCGGTCAGCACCACCTGATAACGCACGAAACGAAGGGTGACCTCAGCCGACGTTTAGCGTGGCCCCTGCCCGGCTAAATGTCGGAGCGGACCATCCGTATTTCAGGTAGTTCCTCCCACTCGGGTGAAAGCAACTTACGCGTCCCATCGGGCTGAAAACCGTTCTTGACGTAAAAGGCCTGAGCGCGCACGTTGGCCTCAAGGACCCACAGGTAGGCGGGTAAATCGCCGAGGGCGGCTTTCAACAGGGCGACCCCGAGCCCAGTGCCATGGGTGCGCCTCAGAGTGTAAATGGAGTAAAGCTCAAGTTCGCCGGGCAGGTCATCGTCACGCCCCGTGCCTGCGTCGGCAAATCCAACTATTTCATTGCTCTCGTCCATGGCGATGATTCGCGGCTGGGCGCTGTCCAGATACGGCCGGCGTTTTTCCACGCGCAGCGGCATGCTGGCACGGCGGGCATCGAAGAACGCCGGGGACAATAGGTGCCCGTAGCATTCCTCATGGGCCAGGGTGTGCATCCTAACCACGGCATCAGCGTCCTCGACCGCGGCCTGGCGGATCTGATATTCCATCGTCCCAGCCTAACTTTGACTTGAGGGCTTCCCAGGGTCATTTTGCGGCCGGCCGGCGGAACGCCGCACCGGGGAGGAAGCGACGCCGTCACCAGCCGCCGCGTGTCGGCGTATGTCCCTTTCGGGCATCGTCGGGCATTGCCATTTCGGCCCGCAGGCCCAGGAGCCGGATCGGACGGTCTGCTTCGATTCCGGCTGCGAGGTCCAACGCCTGCGCGAGGATTTCGTTCCGGTCGAATGTCTCGGGAAGCTTCCTCGCGTGGGTCTTGGTGACGAACGGCGCGTACCGGACCTTGAGGGTCAGCCCAACCACGGGCCGACCTTCGGCCACAACATCCTCCAGGACGCGCGCTGTCAGCTCCCTCACGGCGTCGTCGATCTGGGCGGGTTCAGTCAGGTCGCGCTGGAAGGTGGTCTCCCGGCTATGCCCGCGGGCAACCCACGGGGTGTCGTCCACAACGCTGGCGCCGTCCCCGCGTCCGAGCTCCGCGTACCAAGGTCCCATCCTGGGGCCGAACTCCGGGACCAGGTCCCGGGGGTCGGACGCGGCTAGCTCGGCCACTGTGTTGATGCCGAGTTTGGCCAGCCTGCCCGACACCTTGGTTCCGACGCCCCAGAGCTCCTTGGTGGGCCGACTGCCCATGACGTCGAGCCAGTTCGCGGCAGTGAGACGGAAGACGCCGGCCGGTTTGCCGAAACCGGTGGCGACCTTGGCTCGTACCAGGGTGTCGCCGATGCCCACGCTGCAGTGCAGCTGCGTTCGCTCCAGGACAGCGGCCTGCACCTGCCGGGCGTAGGCTTCCGGATTCTCTGTCTCGGTGCCTACAAAAGCTTCATCCCACCCCAGCACCTGCACTGTGGCGCCGGGCTGCGCGCGCAGGGTAGCCATGACCGTTTCGGACGCCGCGAGGTAAGCCTCCTGATCGACGGGCAGGATCACAGCATCGGGCACTTTCCGGGCCGCAATGCGTAAGGGCATTCCGGAACCCACGCCGAATGCCCTCGCTTCGTAGGATGCCGTCGACACCACGGCGCGTTCCGTGGGGTCGCCCCGACCGCCGACAATGATCGGCTTGCCAGCAAGCTCCGGCCGCCGGAGCACTTCAACCGCCGCGATGAACTGGTCGAGATCGACGTGCAGCACCCATGGGATTCCGCTCACGCCACCAGTGTGCCCTAAACATCCCTTGCAAGCATCGGCTCTCCACCACGCCTGGCCGGACTCGCCGTCGTCGACGTGCCCTCCCGTGCCCGCTGATCTGGATACCGAAGTGCTTGGAGACCGGGTGCGAACAGCGTTGGGCGCAAAGGCCGACGATCTGGAAAGTGTCGAACTCCTGGCCCTGACGCCCTACGCTGACCTCCCCGCAGCGGCGAGGAAACGACTCCGCCTCAGCGATGGGCAGGCCAATGCACTGATACGCCTGGTGCTGCGTCCCCTCGCCCGGACCATGACAGACCCGGAGGCGAATCGGATCCGGGACGACGTCTACCTGGCCCTGCACGAGGGGCCTGTCAAGGAACTCATCGCAGGATAGTGCCTGCCGTGCCAGTTCACCGTCGGGCTCCTGGCACAGCAGGCATGGAGACGCGGCCGGACCATGTCAGTGCCAGGAACCACAAGCGGACGCCATTAGGTATCAACTTTGTATCGGCCTCATATCGTTCCCGTTGCAGTTCCGGCGCCAGGGCCCAAACCCGGCTGCCGCGCCGCGCCCGTGTGCCATGCTGGAATCCGGCTGTCCCGGGATCGCCGGGCCGGTCTCCGGCCGGTGAGGGATGGGGCGGCCGTCTACGGCCGACGACGGCTACAAACGGATCATCACCGCGGAGCGCGGGGCGTACGACGAAGGGACAGCGGCATCAGGAAGCGTGGAGTTCAGCAGCCATCGGCGGGGCGCGTCCGCCGCGTCGCGTTGGCGTTGGCGCTGCCTGCCGTGCTCGTCCTGTCCGGCTGCGTGGCGACGCCGCAGAGCGGCATCACAAATTCCAGCAGCCCATCAGAGCTCATTCCCGCCCCGGCGTCGGGCGCCCCCACCACGAGCGCACCGCTGGAGACTGCCCAGACGTCGAACAAGGCTCCGGTGTATTGGATCGGCCGTGGCAATGACAACGCGTTTCTCTACCGCGAGTTCCGCGACGTTCCGGATCAGGACAATCCCGTCACCCGCGCCCTGCGGGTCATGATGTCGCAGAAGCCATTGGACCCGGATTTTTTCACGCCCTGGCAAAATCCGAAGAAGCTGGCGACGTCGATTTCCGGCAAGAACGTCATCACGGTGGATGTCTCCGCTGATGCCTTCAACAGCAACGTGGATGCGGCCATGGCCGAGCGCGCCATCCAGCAGCTCGTCTACACGGCGACAGCTGCCGCGGCCAGCGCCGGCCTCATCGATGCCGGACAGCAGGTCCAGGTGGTTGTGCTGGTGGACGGTCACACCGACTACGTCGCCTTCAACCATGTCCGCCTGGGCGAGCCGACCTCCCGCAGCGCCGGGATGGTGGCACCAGTGTGGATCATTGATCCGCAGGAGGGCACGTCCGTGGCCGACGGTTCGGTCAAGATCAGCGGCCGCAGCACCGTCCAGGGCGGGAAGCTCCGCTGGGCGATCCTCAAGGTCGACGGCGACGGCGACAACGCCAAGACCGCGTATCTCAACGGCAGCGCCACCGCCTCCGCCGATGCAGCCCGGCCCGGGCTGTTCACCTTGTCCGTGAACCTCGGCCCGGGCAATTACGAGGTCCGGGTGTCCCAGGTGGACGCATCCGACAGCGCCAAGGAAGTATTCCAGGACACCCGCGGGTTCACGGTCAAGTAGCCGTCACCTCAACAAGGCATCACGTCACTTGCGGCGGCGGCTGCCGCAGGTCACCAGCGGCCGAGGATGTCGCTGGCCAGCACAGTGGCGGCGGGCCCGGCCGTGGACGAACGCAGCACATGGTGCCCCAAAAGGGCCGTAACTGCACCGGCGTCGCAAAGCCGGGTCACCTCCCGCGGGCTGATGCCGCCTTCCGGACCCACGATCAGCAGGACCTCACGGGATCCGGCATCATCTGCCACAACATCGCCGGGCCCAACACTTTCCAGCCAGGCCTCGAGTACCTGCCGCAGCGGGCGCACGGCGTCTTCGTGCAGGATGACGGCGAGGTCTGCCGCCGTTACGGCCGCCTGCAGCCCGGCGCCGTCGACGGCGGCCCGGACCTCGGGAATCCATGCCCGGCGCGCCTGTTTGGCGGCTGCCGTCACCACCGACTGCCACTTGGCATGCGCCTTCGCGGCCCGCTCAGCCTTCCAGCGCACAATGGACCGCTCGGCCTGCCAGGGAATGACTGCGTCGATGCCCAACTCGGTCGCGGTCTCGGCCGCCAGTTCATCGCGGTCGCCCTTGGCCAGGGCCTGGACCAGGACCAGCCGTGTTCCTGGCCGTGGTTCCTCAGCCAGGTCCACGCATTCGACGCTCAGCTCCCCGGCAGCGACGGCTGTCACGGTGCCGGTCAGGCGCTTGCCTGCGCCGTCCGCGATGTCGACCGCTTCGCCGACGCCGATCCGTTTGACGGTGACGGCGTGTCGGGCCTCGGTTCCCTCGAGGACGAAGGCCGAGCCGGGGACCTGCTGGTCCAGGGTGCCTGGGGCGGTGAAGAAGACCGGGTTACTCACCGCTACAGGTTACCGAGCCGGTCCCGCAGTTTGGCGAAGACGCCGCCGCTGGCCGCAAGCTTTCCTTCCGTGAGGTGCTCGCCACGGTGCTTGGCCAGCTGGCGGAGAAGTTCCTCCTGGACGTGATCGAGCTTGACCGGTGTTTCCACCTGCAGGTGCACCTTCAGATCGCCGCGGCCGTGGCCGCGCAGGTGCGTGACGCCGAGACCGCGAAGGGTGATGATCTCGCCGGACTGGGTGCCGGCCTTGACGTCGATCTCCTGCTGTCCGTCGAAGGTGTCGAGGGATATTTCGGTGCCGAGGGCGGCCGCCGTCATGGGAATGTTGAGGCTCGCGTGCAGGTCATCGCCCTCGCGCACGTAAGTGGCGTCGTTGTTGACCCTGATCTCCACGTACAGGTCCCCGGCGGGGCCGCCGGCAGGGCCGGCCTCGCCCTGGCCGGACAGCTGGATGCGGGTGCCGGTGGCCACGCCGGCCGGGACCTTGACGGTCAGCGAGCGGCGGCTGCGGATCCGGCCCTGGCCGCTGCACTCGTTGCACGGGTCCTTGATGACGGTGCCGAAGCCCTCGCAAGACCCGCAGGGGGCGGACGTCATGACCTGGCCCAGGATGGACCGCACGGCGCGCTGGACCTGACCGCTGCCGCCACAGATGTCGCAGCGGACCGGGTGGGTGCCCTCCCGGCAGCAGGACCCCTCGCAGGTGGGGCAGATGACGGCCGTGTCGACCTCGAGCTTTTTGTTCACGCCGAACACCGCATCGCGGAGGTCGATCCGGACGCTGATCAGCGCGTCCTGGCCGCGGCGGACCCGGGACGCCGGGCCGCCCTGGCCGCCACCGGCGCCGAAGAAGGTCTCGAAGATGTCCTGGAAGGCGAAGCCCTGGCCCGAGTAGCTGCCGCCGCCGAACCCGTTGTCGGTGCCGTTCTCGTTGCCGGTGGTGTCATAGACCCGGCGCTTCTGCGGATCGGAGAGGACCTCGTAGGCGTGCGTGACGGCCTTGAACCTGTCCGAGGCGTCCTCCCCGGGGTTCACGTCCGGGTGCAGGGTCCGGGCCAGTTTCCGGTAGGCCTTCTTGATCTCCTCCCCCGATGCGTCGCGGGAGACTCCAAGAACGTCGTAGTGGCTGCTCAAAGTGTGTATCTCTTCCTTGTTGTACTGCCTGTGGGGCACTGCCTGTGGGGCAAGAAGTCGTATTCGGTCCCGGACCCGTCAGGGCCCCAGGATCCTCGAAAGATAGCGGGCCACCGCTCGGACGGCGGCCATGGTGGTGGGATAGTCCATCCGGGTGGGCCCAAGCACTCCGACCTTGGCCGTGGCGTCCGGCCCGTAGGCGGTGGCCACGACCGAGGCCTCGGCGAGACCGTCGTAGGGGTTTTCCCGGCCGATGCTGACGGTCACGCCGCGCGGGTCTTCGGCCATTTCGCTGAGCAGGCGGAGCATGACCACCTGTTCCTCGAGGGCCTCCAGCACGGGTCCGATGCTGAGCGGGAAGTCCACATTGGAGCGGGCCAGGTTGGCGGTGCCGGCCATGACCATGCGCTCTTCACGGCTGCTCGTGGCCAGGGCCTCAAGGCCGCGGGCCAGCGCCTGGGCTGCTCCGCGCCGCGCGGGCGGGCCACCGGCAACGACGGCGGGCAGCAGCTGCGGCATCAGGCTCAGCGGCGTACCGGAGAGGCTGGCCAGAAAGCTGCTCCGCAATTCCGACAGCGCGTCGTCGGGAATGTCCTGCCCGACGTCGATCACGCGCTGCTCCACCTTGCCGGTGTCAGCGATCAGAACAGCCAGCACTTTCCTGGGCGCCAGCAGCACGAACTCAATGTGCCGCACCCGGGCGCGGCTGAGCAGCGGATACTGCACGACGGCGACCTGGTTGGTCAGGTGCGAGAGGAGCCTCACGGTCCGGTCAAGGATGTCGTCAAGGTCCTCGGATCCTTCCAGCAGCGCCTGAATGGCCCGGCGCTCGGCCTGGGACAACGGCTTCACCGCTGAGATCTGGTCGACGAACAACCGGTAGCCCTTGTCAGTGGGGATCCGGCCTGCACTCGTGTGCGGTGCCGTGATCAGGCCCTCGTCTTCCAGCGCCGCCATGTCATTTCGGATCGTGGCGCTCGAGACGCCGAGATGGTGCCGTTCAACGAGCGCTTTGGAACCAACGGGCTCACGCGAATGGACGTAGTCCTCCACGATGGCGCGCAGCACTTCGAGTTTGCGCGGTTCGCTCACGCTCCACCTCCAATCGACTGTCCCGCAGCCGGTGCCACCCCCCGCGTCCGGTCCGGGTACACCAGTGGTGCACGGACGGCCCGCCACAGGACAAGGGTTAGCACTCGACATGCCTAAGTGCTAACCAGTCTAATATGAGTCGCCGCGTTGTTAGCATTGGATTCGCTCCAGGCGTGGCCCGCGGGAACGCGATTCCCGTCACGCCGGCGCCGAGACCGTGGCAGATGCTGCCGTTGCCGCGCCGTCGCGGTCCGGTTCCGGCCCCCGGAGAGTTCCACCGACCGCCGTACATTCCGAGTGCAAAGTAAGCGTGAAGAGATGTCGTACCAGAACTGGGGACCCCAGGACCTGTCCGCCCCCGCCAAGACCCAGTTGCCGGAAGTCCCGGTGAAACGCGGGATGGTCCTCGAGGAGGTCCAGTCCGGCTGGGTGGGCGCCGTAACCCGGGTGGAGAAGTCCGGCGGCATGCACGTGGTGGCGCTGGAGGACCGGCGGGGCAAGTCGCGGTCCTTCCGCCTCGGCTTCGGCTTCCTCTTGGACGGCCAGCCCATCCGCCTGATGCCGCCGGCCCCGAAGAAGACGGCACCGGCCGCCGGTGCCGGCCGCACGGCGTCGGGCTCGGTGCGGGTGGCGGGGCAGCGCGCACAGGTGGCCAAGGCCAGCCGCATCTGGGTGGAAGGAAAGCACGACGCCGAGCTGGTGGAGAAGGTCTGGGGCGATGACCTCCGGGTGGAGGGCATCGTCGTCGAGCCCCTGCACGGCATTGACGACCTCGCGGCCGCCGTGGCGGACTTCGGCCCGGGCCCCGGCCGGCGCCTCGGCGTGCTCGTAGACCACTTGGTGGCCGACTCCAAGGAGTCGCGGATCGCCGACGCCGTCATGGCCTCACCGGGCGCCGCAGGCAACGTCCTGATTGTGGGGCACCCCTACGTGGACGTGTGGCAGGCCATCCGGCCCTCGGTCCTGGGGATCGAGCAGTGGCCCGTGATCCCCCGCGGCACGGACTGGAAGACCGGGATCCTGATGGCTTTCGGGTGGCCCCACTCCACGAAGGAGGACATCGGCCTCGGCTGGCAGAAACTCCTGGGGGCTGTCCGCAGCTACGCTGATCTGGAGGCGTCGCTGCTTGGCCGCGTGGAAGAGGTCATTGACTTCCTCACCGTGCCCTAGTCCGCCGCGGCGGCCGCCCCTGATCTCCATTTCCTTGCCCGAGCAAGTATTCTTGAAACGGCGGCCGCGCTTCCAGTGCGGTCCCGGCTATTTCAGGCACAACCCAGGCAGCAACGCATCACCGCAATCCGAAGGGCTACACCGTGGCAGATAACGCACGCGAACACACGGGCAATCAGGCTGGCCATGGCCAGCCCCCGTACCATGGCGTTCCGGCAAACGCGCTGCCGCTGACGGCCAGCGAGGACCGCCAGTGGGCCACGCTCGCGCACTTCGGCGGCATCCTGGGCTGCGTGCCGTCGCTGCTGATCTACCTCATCTTCAAGGACCGCGGCCCGTTCACGGCACAGGAATCCAAGGAAGCCCTCAATTTCACCCTGCCGCCGACCCTGGCCGCGGTACTGGCCAATCTGCTGGTCTTCATCCCGGTGGTGGGCAACCTCTTCGCCGTGCTCGCCACGGTGATCTGGATCGCCGTGACGTGCTTCTCGGTGGCGGCAGGCATCCACGTCAACCGCGGCCAGCCGCACCGCTACGAGTTCAACCTGCGCTGGATCAAATAGCCGGCCCGGACCCAAGCACGAGAGCCGGCCGCCGCCCGTCAGGGGCAGCGGCCGGCTCTCTTTTGTGCGGCAGGGTGTTGTGGCCGCTGATGCGGGCAGCCAAGTCGTGGAAGTTTTGCCGGCAGACTAGTCCGGCAGGATCCTGCGGACGACGGCGTCGGCCAGCAGCCGGCCCTTAAGGGTGAGAATGAGCCTGCCTTTGAAAGCCGCCGCGGGGTCCACGAGGCCGTCCGCGATCAGCCCCGCCACAGCGTGCCTGCCGGTGTCCCCCAGGCCGCCGAGGCTTGGGATGTCGAGCCCGGAATTGAGCCGGGCCTCGAGCATGACCCGTTCCACGTTACGGGTTTCAGAGTCCAGCGTTTCGCGTCCGGCGGCGGGTGAGGCGCCGGCGCCGAGGCGGTTGGCGTAGGCGGTGGGGTGCTTGACGTTCCACCAGCGGACACCGCCCACGTGCGAGTGCGCCCCCGGCCCGATGCCCCACCAGTCGTCCCCACGCCAGTAAGCGAGGTTGTGCCGGCAGGCCTGTTCGGGGGTGCGGGACCAGTTGCTGACCTCGTACCAGTTGAGCCCGGCGGCGGAAATCAGTTCGTCGGCGAGTTCGTATTTGGCGGCGTGGTCGTCGTCGTCGATTTCCGGCACTTCGCCACGGCGGATCTGCGCGGCAAGCTTGGTGCCGTCTTCAACGATCAGGGCATAGGCGCTGATGTGGTCGGGGGCGTAGGACAGTGCGGTCTCGAGCGAGTAGCGCCAGTCCGCCAACGACTCCCCCGGCGTCCCGTAAATGAGGTCGAGGCTGACCGAGAGCCCGGCATTACGCGCCCACTGCACCGCCTCGGGCACCCGGCTGGGCGTGTGGGTGCGGTCCAGGACCTTCAGGACGTGCGGCACGGCCGACTGCATGCCGAACGAAACGCGGGTGAACCCGGCGTCGGCCAGCAGCTGCAGGGATGCGGGCGTGACGGAATCGGGGTTCGCCTCGGTGGTCACCTCGGCGCCGGGCTGCAGTCCCCAGGCGTCGATCGCGGCGCTGAGGATGCGCGCCAGGTCCTCCGCCGGCAGCAGGGTGGGAGTGCCGCCGCCGAAGAAGACCGTGCTGAGGGGGCGGCCGGGCAGGCCGCTGCCCTTCAGGGCCGCGGCGGCGAACTCCACTTCCGCGATCGCGGTGGCGGCGTAGGCGTCCTGGGAGGCCCCGCCGCCCAGCTCCGTGGCGGTGTAGGTGTTGAAGTCGCAGTACCCGCAGCGGACCGCGCAGAACGGGATGTGCACGTACAGCCCGAATGCTCGCTGATCGGCGCCCTCGCCCGCCTGGGCGGGCAGCAGCCCGTCCGCCGGCGCCGGGTCGCCGAGGGGAAGAACGCTAGGCACGGGCCCGGCCTGCCGATACTGCAGCAACAATCATTACCTGCACCGTTACTTCTTGGCCTTGTCCTTGGACTCGTCCGTTGTCAGCGCGGCGATGAAAGCCTCCTGCGGCACCTCGACGCGGCCCACCATCTTCATGCGCTTCTTGCCTTCCTTCTGCTTTTCCAGCAGCTTGCGCTTTCGGGTGATGTCACCGCCGTAGCACTTGGCAAGGACGTCCTTGCGGATGGCGCGGATGCTTTCGCGGGCGATGATCCTGGAGCCAATGGCGGCCTGGATGGGCACCTCGAACTGCTGGCGCGGGATGAGTTCGCGCAGCTTGCCGGTCATCATCACGCCGTAGGCGTAGGCCTTGTCGCGGTGGGTGATGGCGGAGAACGCATCAACCTGTTCGCCCTGGAGCATGATGTCCACCTTGACCAGGTCGGCCACCTGCTCGCCGTCGGCCTTCCAGTCCAGTGACCCGTAGCCGCGGGTCTTGGATTTGAGGATGTCGAAGAAATCGAAGACGATTTCGGCCAGCGGCAGGCGGTAGCGGATTTCCACCCGGTCCTCGGAGAGATAGTCCATGCCGCCCATGACGCCGCGCCGGCTCTGGCACAGCTCCATGATGGCGCCGACAAACTCGTTCGGCGCAAGGATGGTGGCGGACACCATCGGCTCACGGACCTCAGCGATCTTGCCGGTGGGGTATTCGCTGGGGTTGGTGACGTGGACGACCTTCTTGTCCTCCAGCGTGACCTCGTATTCCACGTTGGGCGCGGTGGAAATGAGGTCCAGGTTGTATTCGCGTTCGAGCCGCTCGCGGGTGATTTCCAGGTGCAGCAGGCCCAGGAATCCCACCCGGAAGCCGAAGCCCAGCGCGGCGGACGTTTCGGGCTCGTACACCAGTGCGGCGTCGTTGAGCATCAGCTTCTCCAGCGCATCGCGGAGCACCGGATAGTCCGTGCCATCGAGCGGATACAGGCCGGAGAAGACCATCGGCTTGGCGTCCGCGTAGCCGGGGAGGGACTCCGTGGCAGGCTTGGCCAGGTTGGTGACGGTGTCGCCCACCTTGGACAGGCGGACGTCCTTCACACCGGTGATGAGGTAGCCGACCTCGCCGACGCCAAGGCCCTTGGAGGGGGTGGGTTCCGGGGAGCTCACACCAATCTCAAGGAGCTCGTGCGTGGCACGGGTGGACATCATCTGGATGCGTTCACGCGGGTGCAGCATGCCGTCGACGACGCGGACGTAGGTGACCACACCGCGGTAGGTGTCGTAGACCGAGTCGAAGATCATGGCCCGGGCGGGGGCGTTCGGGTCGCCCACCGGTGCCGGCAGGTCGCGGACGATCTTGTCCAGCAGGACTTCGACGCCCATGCCGGTCTTGCCGGAGACGCGGAGCACGTCGTCGGGGTCGCCGCCGATCAGGTTGGCGAGTTCCGCCGCGTATTTCTCGGGCTGGGCTGCCGGGAGGTCGATCTTGTTCAGGACCGGGATGATGGTGAGGTTGTTTTCCATCGCCAGGTAGAGGTTGGCGAGAGTCTGGGCCTCGATGCCCTGGGCCGCGTCCACCAGCAGGATCGCGCCTTCACAGGCCGCGAGCGAGCGGGAGACCTCGTACGTGAAGTCGACGTGCCCGGGGGTGTCGATCATGTTCAGCGCGTAGCTGGTGCCGCCGAGTTCCCAGGGCATGCGGACGGCCTGGGATTTGATGGTGATGCCGCGTTCGCGCTCAATGTCCATGCGGTCCAGGTACTGGGCCTTCATGTCACGGGACTGGACAACACCGGTGAACTGGAGCATCCGGTCGGCCAGTGTGGATTTGCCGTGGTCAATGTGCGCAATGATGCAGAAGTTCCGGATGATGGCCGGATCTGTTGCGGCGGGCACCGGGGCGGTGCGGGCCATGGGAGACACGCAGGGTCCTTACTGTTGGCATTACGGTTGGCTTTTCCACGGCTCGGTGCGGATGCTCGTATGCCATCCTGCGACGTGGCGCGTTTCTGTCCCTATAGTCTCCCACGTCCGGGCCAGTGGCAGTGCATCCCTGCGTTGCGTTGCGGACTCTCCTGGGTCCGGTGGACTCTCGGCGGGATTCCGCCCGCGGATCTGGCCTCGGCTCGGCTGCGGTTGGCCCGCGGATCTGGCTGCGTGCTGCGCCGCGACTGGGTCCGCCCCTGCCTGGCCGCCAGCCGACTGCGGCCACCCTCTGCCCCACCTCTCCCCCGCTCATTCCCTGCCCCGGTTCTCTGCAGGGGTTGCCGGTATGGTTTCCCCATGGCTTGGAACTTACGATCGATCAGCGGCGCGGTCCGCGATGCCCTGCGCTTCCTGGATAAACTTGGCGGCTCCGCACCGGGAACCACCCCTGGTCCTGCGGCAAAACCCGCCCGAAAGCCTGCGGCGAAGCGGCGTCCGGGCCAGGCGCGTCCCGGCACCCCGGCCCGCTCCACAGGCGGCGCCCCGGCCGCCGGACTGACCGGGACATATCCCGGCGACTTCCGGGGGCGGGCCGCCGTCCGCTATGCCCCCGCACCCAACGGCCTGCCCGAGCCCGGCGAAATCGTCTGGACCTGGGTGCCCTACGAAGAGGACTACTCCCAGGGCAAGGACCGTCCGGTGCTGCTGGTGGGCACCAGCGGCCGGTATTTGTTGGGCCTGATGCTGACGAGCAAGGACCACGACGGCGACTCCCGCCGGTCGGATGACTACGTGGACATCGGCACTGGACCCTGGGACCGCCAGTGGCGGCCCAGCGAAGCGAAGCTGGACCGGGTTCTGCAGATCAACGCGAAGGACATCCGGCGCGAAGGAGCGATCCTGGACGCAGGCCGCTTCAACCACATCGCGGCCGCGCTGCGGCAGCGGCACGGCTGGAGCTGACCCGGCGGACACCGTGCGCGACGGCGGATCGCCACGCGCACTCGTGCCTGTACGTTGATCTCTGCTATTATTTACAGCTGTGTGTCCGTGCAGGTCGACGGCCACAGATGGTTGGTCGCCATAGGTATCCCCACGCCGCTCAGTCAATGGCCAATCTGAAAGCCCTCTAGACCATTTTCCGCATTGAAAAAGAGAGTTCACACGTGGCTAATATCAAGTCCCAGAAGAAGCGCATCCTGACCAACGAAAAGGCTCGCCTGCGCAACAACGCAGTCAAGTCTGAGCTGAAGACGGCCATCCGCGCCGTCAACACCGCCGTTGAGTCCACCGACAAGGATGCTGCGGCTGTTGCACTGCTTTCTGCCAGCCGCAAGCTGGACAAGGCCGTCAGCAAGGGTGTTCTCCACAAGAACAACGCTGCAAACCGCAAGTCGGCCATCTCCAAGAAGGTCAACGCGCTCTAAGGTTTCCAGTTCACTTGAACTGATGATTGTGGCCGGCACCCCCTGGGGTGCCGGCCACATCCAGTTAAACCGGTTCCGCAAGGGGCCGACTCCGCACCCGTTCTCGTACTACTCCGGTACCCCGCCGGCTGCCCGCTGCCGGGTCCGCGCCAGCAGGGCCGACACGCCGCACCTGGTCCGGCCGGACTCGCAGGGCCAACACGCCGGGCCCCGGTCCGGCCGGACTCGCAGGGCCGACACGCCGGGCCCCTGGGTTCGAACGCGGGTGTCAGGAACTCCTGGCCGAGGTGGCAATCACCGTTACCGCATGTTCCACGGCATAGACAGGATCCCGGGAGAGGCCCTTGACCTGGGCGTCGGCCTCGGCGGTGACCTGGATCGAGCGGACCAGCCCCTCGGGCGTCCAGCGCCGGACTTCCCGCTGGGCCTGTTCGACGAGCCAGGGCTGCATACCCAGTTGCTTGGCGATCTGCGAGGACGACCCCTGCGCGCCGGCCACCTTGGCCAGGGAACGCAACTTCGACGCCAGGGCAGCCACGATCGGCACCGGGTCCGCGCCGGTGGCCAGGGCGTGGCGAAGTGTGGAGAGGGCCAGCGGGCCGTTGCCGGCCATCGCGGCGTCGGCGACCTTGAAACCTGTTGCCTCGACCCGGCCGCCGTAGTACTTGTCCACCATGGCCGCGTCCACGCCGGTGGTGGCGTCAGCGATCAGCTGGCTGCAGGCGGCGGCGAGTTCCGCGAGCTGCGCGCCAACCGCATTGACCAGGGCGTGCACGGCGTCGGGGTCGATACGCCGGGAGGCCGCCCGGAACTCGGCCGTGACGAAGGCGATCTTCTCGGCGTCTTTCTTGAGCGGCTGGCAGTCGACAACGGGCCAGCCCGCGGCCTTGATGGCGTCCAGCAGCTTCTTGCCGCGGACTCCCCCGCCGTGGCGGAGCACCAGGAAGGCCTCCGGTTCGGGCTGGACCACATACTTCAGGGCATCGGCGAGGAAGGCATCGTTCATCGCCTCGAGCCCGTCGACCTCGATGAGCTTTTGTTCGCCGAACAGTGAAGGGCTGACGTTCATGGCCAGGGACCCGGCCGTGTAGCTGCCGGCATTGAGCCGCGTAATTTCGACGTCGGGCGCCACCGCGCGGACCTGCGCGCGGATACGGTCCATGGCCCGGGCACCTATGTAGTCTTCCGGACCGCCCACCAGGACGACGGCAGCAGGTGTCACATCGCGCCAGGTGGCGGTGTTCGACGCCGAGGTCCTGGGCCGTTGGGTCTGGGCAGCAGCCACTCTCGATTCCTCCCGGAAGTTGGTTTGCGGACTCTAAGCGTCCCACGCCCGGACCGGTGCTCCAAGCCGCGGCTGACGGCCCGCCGGACGGCTGACCGTGCCGCCGCATGCGAGCGTCCGTCGAGGACGGCGACCACCCGTGCGTGTGCCGCGAGGACGCCACGGGCGGCCGCGGCAGGGTGCAGGGCGAGCCACGCCGCCGCCAGCACAGCCGCGGAAAAGATTCCCATGGTGGCTGCACCAAAGACTCCTTCCGGCCACGGCAGGGCGGCGCCCGGGAGTGCCGCGAAGAACCGGGCGACCCCCGCCACCGCACCTGCGAAGGCAGCAGCGGCGGCCATGAGGAGGCCCGCTGCGGCCGGGAGAGCGGGCAGGAGCACCACGGCGGCCGTGCCGAGGAGTGTAACTGGCGCCACGAGCGCTGCGGCGGCCACATTCGCGGGCAGGGCGTAGGCGCCGAACTGCGGCTGCAACAACACGATCGCCGGGGCGCAGAAGAGCTGGGCAGACAGGGGTACGGCGACGCCGGCTGCCGCCCAGCGCGGAACCGAAGGCGGCAGCCAGTCCATGATGCGGCGTCCGGCGACCACGATTCCCAGCGTGGCCAGGACCGAGAGCAGGAATCCGAAGCTGGCAGCCAGGACCGGCTGCGCCAGCAGCAGGCCGATGACAGCAACACAGAGCAGGCTGAGTCCGCGCCCCGCCCGGCCAAGAGCTACGGACGCGAGGCCGATGCTGCCCATGAGTGCGGCCCGCAGCACACTCGGATCCGGTCCCACCATGAGGACGAACAGCGCCAGCCCCGCGAGGCTGGCCGCGGCGGCGGCCGCGCGCGGAAGGCGGAGCGTGCGGGCGGCGAGCAGCAGCGTCCCGAGGATCAGGCTGCAGTTGGCCCCGCTGACGGCGGTCAGGTGCGTCATCCCGACGGTCTTCATGGCGGCTTCCAACTCGGGGTCCAGGGCGCTGGTGTCGCCGGTGACCATGCCGGGCAGCAGCCCGCCGGCGTCGCCCCCGAACCTTGCCGCCGCGGCGGTGAAGGCGCGGCGAAGCTCCCCGGGACCCTGCTGCCAGGGCCCGGGTCCCCGCAGCAGGGTTGGCGCAGACGTCGCTGCCAGGAGTCCGACCTCCGACTCCCCTGGCGCGGCGGGACGGAGTTTGCCTGTGGCGCGCAGGAGCTGGCCCGGAACGGCGTCTCCCCAGGTGGCCCCGCCCATGACCACGATCCGTGCGTCCCCGGCGACCCTGTGGCCGCCGAAGGTCATCGCCGTCAGGATCACGGGAACTGCCCAGCGGTCCGGCAGGCCACCGGCACCGGGAATCCTGAGCGGCCGTGGGGCGCCTGCAATTTCCAGTTCCGCGACGACGGCCGCGCGGGCGGCCACAGCTTCTGCGATGGCGCCGTCGTGCCGCCGGGAGGCCTCGACGGCGGCGTGTGAGCCTGCCGCGGAGGACAACAGCAGCGCCGCTGCCACTGTGGCGCGAATGCTGCGCGGAACCGCCTGCCCGGCGCTGCGGCCGCGCCCGTGGCCACCCCGCCCAATCCTGGCGCCCCGCTCCCTCGCCGGGCGGAGCCCAGAACGGCCGAGGATGACGCGACCGGCCAGGAAGAGCATGCCTCCGGCCGCCGCCAGCGCCGTGCAGAGACCGGCCAGCCCTGCAGGGGACAGCCAGTTTCCGGCAACGGCGGTCCCCCAGACAAGAAGTGCCGGGAGCACCAGACGAAGGTCCGTCCGTCGTGTCCGTTCGATCGGGCGCCGACGCGCGGCGGTGTCTCGCGCGGGTTTACCGGATCCGCGGATCCGGCCGGAGGCCACCGGATCCTCGTGCTCCGCACGCGCCGGGGAATCGACGGCCGCATCGACGTAGCGCTGCCAGCGACTCTGCGGGACCGCCACAGAACCCAGCGGGCCGGTCCGGTCCACGCCACGCCGTGCAGTGCCAGGCTGTGCAGTGTCAGGCTTTTCCATCTCAGGATTTGCCACGTCAGATACCCACCAACGGGAGCAGGGCCTCGAGCAACTTCGGACCGATCCCGTCGACGGCGTCGAGCTCCTGCACTGTCTTGAACCGCCCGTGCTGCTGGCGCCAATCCACGATCCGCTGCGCCAGCACCGGCCCGACGCGCGGGAGGGTCCCGAGTTCCTCGAGGCCGGCGGTGTTGAGGTTGACCTTCCCGCCCCCGCCGACTGGCCCCGTGCCGCCCGGACCGGAACCGGGCGCAGGTGAGCCGCCCGTGGGCGTATCGGCCTCACCGGGTTCGCCGCGGATGGGCACCAGGACCTTCTGCCCATCCTCCAGCACGGCGGCCAGGTTGAGCCGGTCCGGATCCCCGAGAACCGTGGGCCCGCCCGCCGCTGCAATCGCCTCATGCAGCCGGCTTCCCGCCGGCAGTTGAACCACCCCCGGGCTGGCCACGGCACCGGCAACATGGACCTCGATCCTTTCGGGCGCCGCGGTGGCCTCATCTCCCGGCGGCGCGGTTGACCCGTCATCCGCCGGATCGGGTGCTTCCTCGGCGGCGGGGGCGGAGTCGCTGAGAGCCACCACCTGCGCGCCGCCGGTTCCGGCCTGCCACCAGAAGCAGCCGCCCAGCACCACGGCAAGGACGCCCAGCAGGGCAGCGGCTTTAACCCCTGTCCTGGCCCGAAATCGCATAGCCAGCGTCGGCCTTCTTCCCCGGCGGTACCCGCGGGTTTCATCCGCATGGTGTGAAGGGCCGCCCCCGACGCATCGTCCAGCAGCGAGGACGCCATCAGCCCGGACCGGGACAGGGCTGCCGGGCGCCGGAACCTGCAACTCCAGCAGCCCCGCTGAGTCGCCCGGTTCCCGGCCCGGAGCCGGGGATTCGCCCGGCTCCGCAGTATCTTTCGCACCCCGGGCAGCCCAGCGCGTCGCTGCCAGGCGATCACGGGCAACCCTGACGCCTGTGGCGGATTCAGTTCCCGGGTTGCGGCGTGGCATGGAACGACTCTAGGCAGCCCTCACCCCCGCTGATACCGGGGACCGGGCGTATGTGGATATACCTGAGTAATACGCGTAGATCCGCGGCATCAGGCAAGTATTCCCTACGCTGGTGCCCGCCCGGACCCGGTGGTAACGTCTGCATCCAATCGAGAAGACTTTGCCGGCTGGGGGCAACCCTGATCGCCTGGAGGTAAATTTCAGGCGTCGAAAGCTGGTGTGCAATGAAGTGGTTGTTTGGGCCCGCGGCGGTGCTGGCGCTTGGCGGCACCATGCTGCCAGCCCCACCGGTCGTGGCAGACACAACGCAAGCCACCTCAACCCAGGTGGTCAATTTTTCTCTGGAAAGCAGTTTCTGCCCCCAGTACGGTCTGTACGGCATAGCGCATGTTTCGGTCGACGGCACGGCCGGAATGACTGCCGACCAGAATTTCATCTGGACCACCCAAACAGCCGCCACCTCGATCCATGCAGTTCCGCCGCAGGGCGCCGTCGCCAATGTCACGATTGTCTACCACTGCAACGTACAGGTGCTCTGGTGGCTGGAGCCCGGAAGTGCCCGCCGGGTGCAGGCCGCCCTGTGGGTCAACGGCTCAGGCCAGCAGCCCAGCTACACTATCGGGCCGAATCAGCCAGCCCCCGGGCCAACCCCGCCGCCAACGACTCCGCCTCCCACAGCCCCGCCGGCCTCCCTAACGCCAACGACTCCACCAACGTCAGTGTCGGTACCCGCGCCCACGACGCCAACCGTCATACCGACCACCGAGCCAACGTCCGCGCCAGTCACCGTGCCGACGGTCCCGGAAACACCCGCCGCACCAACGTCCGAGCCGGCCGCGCCACCGACGGTCCCGGAAACGACCACCGAGCCAACGTCCGCGCCAGTCACCGTGCCGACGGTCCCGGAAACGCCCGCCCCGCCAACGTCCGAGCCGGCCGCGCCACCGACGGTCCCGGAATCGCCCGCCCCGCCAACGTCCGAGCCGGCCGCCCCACCAACGGTCCCGGAAACGCCCGCCCCGCCAACGTCCGAGCCGGCCGCCCCACCAACCACCGCCCCACCAACCACCGTGTCAGCTACAACGCCAGAGACAGCGCCAACGGAACCAGCCACACCCGCGCGTACAGCATCGCCCACGCCCGGACGGACATCGCCCGTGCCTACCCCCTGAAACGCAGCTACAGTCGGGGGTTCACTTCTGATAGGTGATGTATGCCTCGTACTGCACGCGCCATTTATCCGCAGCCTTGGGATCCGGGACCGTGGTGGTGAGGAATTGAACGCTGGTCACTTGGCCTTTGAGGTATTTCAGCCACTTGGTCACCTCTTCGGCAACGTCGCGATCGAACTGGACTACGTGGTGCACCTGCATTGCCATGGCGGCCTCCGGATTCGCTGGTTCGCTGGGTTCGGTGGAGTGACTTTACCGCCGCCGCCCGTTCACGGCCAGAGTCCGGCGTCCGCGCAGATGGAGCACATGGACCCGCCGCGCTAGTCGCCGGTTTCCGTCGCTTCGGCCGCAGCCCTGCCAGGGTGCGCTTCCCCGCTGTCCGGGCTGGCGATGTCCCCGGGGAAGGCATCGGGTTTCGCTGCAGCAGGGGTGCTGCCCTCCCCCACGATCACGGCGAGCACACCGAGCCCGGCGTGGGCCGCCAGGACTGCCGGGAGAGCGCTGATCTGGGCCGGCGGACATGCCGGTAATGCCACGGCCAGGCGCCGGGCAAGGTCTTCAGCCTCGGCCTGGTTGCCAAAGTGGTGCACAGCCAGCCGCGCCTGCCCGGCAGGGCGGCCGGAGGCGTCCGCGGCCACGATTTCTTCCAGGCGTGCGATGGCCTTCGCCGCTGACCGGACTTTTTCCAGCGGGATGATCCGGCCGTCTTCCACCGCCAGGATGGGTTTGATGGAGAACATGGTCCCCCAGAGCGAGGCCGCCGCCCCGATCCGGCCGCCCCGGCGCAACTGTTCCAGGGTCGGGACATAGAAGTACACTTTGGTGCGGTCCAGCCGGGACTGCGCGAAGGCCAAGACGTCGGCCGCGCTCCTGCCGTCGGCGGCCGCGACCACCGCGCCCTGCACGCCCATCCCCTGGGCCATTCCGACCGTCCGGGAGTCGAGGACCTCTACGGGTATGCCGACCCGTTGGGCTGCCAGGCGGGCGGCGTCGGCTGTCCCGGACAGCCCCGCCGAGATGTGAATGGAGACCACCGACTGGAAGCCACGCTCGCTGGCCTCCCGGTAGGCGTGTTCAAACTGCCCCGGTGACGGACGCGAGGTCTTGACGGGCTTGCCGCTGGCCAGGGCCACGGCGATGGTCTCCGCAATGTCGTCCTCACCCTCGCCGTAGATTTCGGCGCCGATCATCACGGGCATCGGGACCACGGTGAGCCGGCCGTCAGCAGCGAAAGCCCGGACCCAGTCCGCGGGCAGCGCGGCGGCAGAGTCTGTGACCACCGCAACCTGCACGACGGCGGCGGGAGCCGCTTCGGGGATGCTGTCCCGGGAACCCTGCCGCAGGCGAACAAGCCGCTCGCGCAGCCATGGCCAGCCTGACGGCTCGCGGTGTGGCACGAAGGACCTCCTGCTGTGGGGACGCGTGGACTTGCTTCTCCGGCGGGGGCACTTGTGCCCGTCCCATTGTCTGCGCTGGTTGTCTGCACTGGCCGCCGGGATCAGCCGGCGGCCAGTGTCAAGCTGGTACGTCCGGCTAGGCCGGGACGATGTTGACCAGTTTAGGCGCCCGTACGATCACCGTGCGCAGGGCACGGCCGTCGAGGGCGCGCTGGACATTTTCCGATGCCAGCGCCAGTTCGCGCAGGTCCTCCTCGGAGATGTCCGGGGAAACCTCCAGCCGGTCCCGCACCTTGCCCTGCACCTGGACGACGGCGGTGACCGTGTCCTCCACGAGCAGTGCGTTGTCGTGCGTGGGCCAGCCGGCGTTGGCGACCGATGCCGGGTGCCCCAGGACGTTCCACAGATCCTCGGCGGTATACGGCGCAAACAGGCTCAGGATGACGGCTACGGCTTCCACGGCCTCGCGGACTGCTGGGTCCGCACCGCCGGCACCGCTGGCTGCATCTATGGTCTTGCGGGTCGCGTTGACCAGTTCCATCAGCTTTGCCACAACCACGTTGAACTTGTTGTTGTCCAGCAGGGCCTGCGCATCGGCGATCGTGCGGTGGGTGACGGTGCGCAGGGCACGGTCACCGGTGGCGGCATCGACGCCGGGTGCGCTTGTGACGTCCTGGCCGAGGCGCCAGGCCCGGGCCAGGAACTTCGCGGAGCCCGACGGCGATACGTCCGCCCAGTCGACGTCGTCCTCCGGCGGGGAGGCGAAGATCATGGTCAGGCGGACAGCGTCCACACCGAACTTGTCCAACTGCTCGCCGAGGTCGACGCCGTTGCCCAGGGACTTGCTCATGGCCTTGCCGCCGTTGAGGACCTGCCCCTGGTTCAGCAGTGCGCTGAACGGCTCGTCCGCCTCAATCATGCCGAGGTCGTGGATGACCTTGGTGAAGAACCGCGCATAGAGCAGGTGCAGGATGGCGTGCTCCACGCCGCCCACGTACTGTCCGACCGGCATCCAGTCGTTGATCTTCTCCGGATCGAACGGACCGCCGGTGTACTGCGGAGAGACGAAGCGCAGGAAGTACCAGGAGGAATCCACGAAGGTGTCCATCGTGTCCGTGTCCCGCTTGGCCGGGCCCTGGCAGTTGGGGCACTCGACATTGACCCAGCTTTCGACCGCGGCGAGCGGTGACGTGCCCTTCGGGGACAGGTCCTCGCCGCGCAGGTCCGCCGGCAGGGTCACGGGCAGCTGATCATCCGGGACCGGGACCTCCCCGCAGGCCGGGCAGTGGATGATGGGGATCGGTGTGCCCCAGAACCGCTGCCGGCTGAGCAGCCAGTCACGCAGCCGGAAGTTCACGAACTTCTCGCCGGTGCCCAACTCGCGCAGGATTTCGATGGCCGCCGGGATGGCCTCGGCCTTGGGCAGCCCGTCGAGGACGCCGGAGTTGATCAGGGTCCCCTCGCCGGTGGTGGCGATGCCCGTGGCAGCCGGGTCTTCCTCGCCCGTGTCCAGGACTGCCCGGACGGGCAGGTCAAAGGTCTTGGCGAAGTCGAGGTCGCGCTGGTCATGGGCCGGGACGGCCATGATGGCGCCTGTGCCATAGTCGGCCAGGACATAGTCGGCGGCCCAGACGGGCAGCTTTTCGCCGTTGAGCGGGTTGGTCGCGTAGCGCCCGGTGAAGACGCCGGTCTTTTCGCGCTCGGTGGACTGGCGCTCGATTTCGGAGAGCGCCTTGACCTGTTCCCGGTAGGCGTCCAGGGCGGCGGCGTGCTCGTCGGTGACCAGTTCGACGGCGAGCGGCGCGTCGGCGGCGACGACGAAGAACGTGGCGCCGTAGAGGGTGTCCGGGCGCGTCGTGAAGACGGTGACGTCCTTGGCGGCTTTGCCGCCGTCGGCCTCGATCACGAAGTTGACGTGGGCGCCCTCGGAACGGCCGATCCAGTTTTTCTGCATCGCGAGGACGCGTTCGGGCCAGTGCCCGCGCAGTTCGTCCATGTCATCGAGCAGGCGGTCGGCGTAGTCGGTGATCTTGAAGTACCACTGGTTCAGGGACTTCTTGGTCACGGGAGTGCCGCACCGCTCGCAGGCGCCGTTGACCACCTGTTCGTTGGCCAGCACGGTCTGGTCCTTGGGGCACCAGTTGACCGGCGAATTCTTGCGGTAGGCCAGTCCACGCTCGTAGAACCGCGTGAACAGCCACTGGGTCCAGCGGTAGTACTCCGGGTCCGAGGTGTGCAGCCGGCGGGACCAGTCCGCGGAGATTGCGTAGCGCTTGAACGATGCCGCCTGGGTGTCGATGTTGGCGTACGTCCACTCACTGGGGTGCGCGTTGCGTTTGATCGCCGCGTTTTCCGCGGGCAGGCCGAAGGAGTCCCAGCCGATCGGGTGCAGCACGTCGTAGCCCTGCTGGCGCAGGTAGCGCGCCACAACGTCGCCCATCGCGAACGCCTCGGCGTGGCCCATGTGAAGGTCACCGGACGGATACGGGAACATGTCCAGCACGTAGCGGCGTTCCTTTGAGCCGTCGTCGAGCGGCGTGAAGACCTTCAGGTCTTCCCAGACCTGCGGCCATTTGGCTTCCATTGCCGCGAAGCTGTAGGCACCTTCCTCAGGCCCCTCCGCCGCGGCTGCTGGCGATCCGGTCTGTGTTTCCGGCTGAACGCTCACTGCTGGCCTCTTCTGTTCTGTGCGGCCTGTTACCCAGGCCTGTCTACCTTCAGGCCTGCCTGCCGCCAGGCCTGTTCACCATCAAGTCTGCACTGTCACGGCCGGCTGCCCGGTCCTGACTCCATACTGTCCGTACGTGGTGCTCCTGCTGTAACTTCGTGCGTTGCGGACCGGAATTTACCCCGGACACACAAAAGCCCCTCGACATGGAGGGGCCGCCGCTCGGCAATCCGGGGACTCTTCGGAAACGAGGTCTCGCCGGGATGCCGGGCGGCTAGCTAAGCAGGAGCACGGCGCGCATAGGACCACTTTAGCCCCTCGGGCTGGTTCGTGCTGAACCGACGGGCCGGATACGGCCCGGTAGTCGCAGTCGACTCGCGCTCCGGCGGCCTGTGCGGGCTGCTATGTCCGCAATTGTTACAAACGACATACCTATGGAATAGCGGTACTTACTGCCAATTGCCCGACGTATCGGGCAAGTAACTACGACAGAAATTCGGGTAGCTCGGCGCGGAAAACAAGTAGAAAAACAACGAACACCCGGGTGGCCGGCCACGGGCGCCCGGGCCCTTCCGCGAAGTTTCTTCGGAGAGCGCATTGTGAGCCTCCAAGCTGGGAGAAACCCGTGAAAAACCGTGAAGCAGGCCTAAAATTTTGATCTTGCCAAACGATTCAAATGGGAACACTATTCGATAAAGATCAGCAAGAAATGGGATCTCTCGGGGGGATTCGCAAATGGTCTCGGGTTGAGGAGCCTGTCATGTATCAATTGCGCAATTCTTCCGTGCATTTGCCGAAATCCCCCGCCGGCCGCACCTGCGACGCCGGCTCCCTGGAACAGGGCTAGCCATGTTCGGCTGGATCACCCGTTTCAGTATGCAGTTCCGCATCCTGGTTCTCGCCATGGCGGCCGGACTCATTGCCTTCGGGGTAGTGAACGTCCCCCACGTCGCCATCGACAGCATGCCCGAGTTCGCCCCGGCCCACGTCGAGATCCAGACCGAGGCCCTGGGCCTCTCAGCTGCCGAAGTTGAACAGCTCATCACTGCCCCGATGGAAGCCGACCTCCTTAACGGGGTGGCGTGGCTCGATGAAATCCGGTCCAAATCAGTTCCCGGCCTGTCCTCGATCGAGCTCGTGTTCGAGCCGGGCACCGACCTTCTGCGCGCGCGCCAGCTCGTGGCCGAACGCATGACCCAGGCCCACGCGCTGCCGAACGTCTCGGCGCCGCCGCTGATCATGCAGCCGTTGTCGTCCACCAGCCGCGTCCTTATGGTCCGGATGAGCTCCAAAGAGCTTTCCGGGATCGAAATGTCGGTCCTGGCCCGGTGGAAGATCAAGCCGCGGCTGATCGGCATTCCCGGGGTCGCCAACGTTTCCATTTGGGGACAGCGCGAACAGCAGCTCCAAGTAGAGGTGACCCCCACGCAGCTGCGTGACAAGGGCATCACGCTCGAACAGGTCATCAAGACCACCGGCAACGCAGTCTGGGTGTCGCCGCTGAGCTTCCTTGAGGCGTCCACCCCCGGCACGGGCGGGTTCGTGGAGTCGCCGAGCCAACGCCTGGGCATCCAGCACGTGCTGCCCATCCGAACACCGGAGGACCTGGCCAAGGTCAGTGTCGAAGACGCCGGATCTCCCATGCTCCTGGGTGACATTGCCCAGGTGAAGGAGGACCACCAGCCGCTGATCGGCGATGCCGTCGTCGGCCAGGATGCGGGCCTCCTGCTGGTCGTGGAGAAGTTCCCCGGAGCCAGCACGCTGCAGGTCACCAAGGACCTCGAGGCTGCGCTGAACGACATGCAGCCCGGGCTTTCCGGAATCCAGATGGATACGTCCGTCTTCCGGCCCGCCTCCTTCCTGCAGGATGCCGTGGACGGACTCGGCCTGGCGCTGCTCGTGAGCCTCCTGATCGCCGTGCTGCTCTTCTGGGCCCTGTTCCGCTCCTGGCGGGTGGCCGTGATCGCCCTCGTGGCGATCAGCACCACCGTCATGGCGGCGGGAGTGGTGCTCTACTTGCTCGACTCCACACTGAATATCTCGATCCTCGCCGGCATCTTGCTGGGCGTCTCTGTGATTGTCGGAGACATCGTGGAGGATGTGCAGGCGCAGCGGCGCCGGCCGTTGCGGACCACCGGGACCGAGACAGATGCCACCATCAGGTTCCGCATGGTCCAGCTTGTCCGCAGCGTCCGCACACCGCTGTTCCACGGGTCGCTCATCATGGCCCTCGCGCTCGTACCGACGCTGTTCGTCACGGGAGTCGGCGGTGCGTTCTTCCAGCCCCTCTTCTGGTCCCTGGCGTTGGCGCTTGCCGTGTCAATGCTGGTGGGTTTGTCCGTGACACCGGTCCTGGCATATCTCCTGCTTCCCGGTGAGAAAGCCCGGCGGGCGGACTCGCCCGGTGTTGTCCGGGCAAGGTCCACGTACGACAGGGCACTCGAGGGGGCACGTTCCCGCCGTGCCCTCGGCATTGTCGCTGTCGCCGTCGTTGGACTGCTGGGGCTCGCCGCGGCATCGCAGCTGGTCGGGAACCGGGCGGTCGTGCCGACGATTCCGGACCGGACACTCCTGGTGCAGTGGGACTCGATGGCAGGCACGTCCAACGACGAGGTGCGTCGGGTGGCGTCCAAGGCGTCCGACGAACTGCGGACCCTGCCTGGTGTCTCGGGAGTTGGCGGCCACATCGGCCGCGCCATTTCCTCCGACCAGGTTGTCGGGAACAGTTCCGCGGAACTCTGGGTGTCCATCACACCGGATGCCGACTTCAGCGAAACGGAGCAGGCGGTCCGTGACGTCGTCCAGGGCTACCCCGGTATCGCCCACAACGTGGTGAACTACTCCCAGCAGCAGATCGGCCAGGAGCGCAGCAGCATGGATCCCGGATTCGCTGTCCGCGTCTACGGAACGGACTTGCCCGTCTTGCGAGAGAAGGCAGAAGAGGTCCGCAAGGCCATCGAAAAGGTCGACGGCGTGAAGAACCCGACGATCAACGCCAGCGCCATGACGCCCATCGTCGAAGTCGAGGTCAACCTCGAGGCGGCGCAGAAGGTCGGCATCAAACCCGGCGACGCACGCCGCGCCGCCGCCGCCCTGATGCAAGGCATCGTCGTCGGCAACCTCTTCGAACAGCAGAAGGTCTTTGAAGTGGTGGTGCGCGGCGCGGTGGACGTCCGGGATGACCTGACCAGCATCCGTGAGCTCCTGCTGGACACGCCAAGCGGCGGCCAGGTCCAGCTGGGCCAAATCGCCGACATCCGGCTCGTTCCCAATGAAGTCGTGATTCTGCACGATGACACCTCGCGCCGGATCGATGTGGTGGCCGAGGTCAGCGGACGTCCGCTCGCGGATATCCAGCGCGACATCAACGCGGCGATCGAGCAGATCCAGTTCCCGCTGGAATACCACGCCGAAATCCCCACGAAGTACAGTGAACAGCTCGCCGGGGACGCCATGGTTCTGTGGATCGGCGCGGCTGCCCTTCTGGGAATCCTGCTCCTTCTCCAGACAGCGGTGCGGAGCTGGAAGCTGGCGCTTGCCATCTTCCTGTCCCTGCCGGCCGCGCTGGCCGGGGCCGCCGTGGCAGCGTGGATCGCGGGAGGCGCCATCACTGTGCTGGCACTCACGGCCTTTGCCGCGGTGCTGGCCGTTGCAGCCCGCAACGCGGCGCTGCTCTCCGCCCGGACGGATGAGCTGTGGCGGGCCACCCCGCACGAGTCCCCTGACAAGGTCATCATGATGGCGGCCCGGGACCGGGTCTCGCCCATTCTGAAGGCAGCCCTGATCACGGTGGCGATCCTGATCCCGCCGGGACTCTTCGGCGGCGCCGTCGGCGGGTCCTTCCTGGGCCCGATGGCCCTGATCATCGTCTGCGGACTCATCACGACAACTCTCATCGGGATCTTCGTACTCCCCCTGCTCGCTCTCTGGTTCGGGCCCGGTTCCGCCCCGGAAGAGTGGGCCGAAGTGTACGAGGCCGAAGTTCCCGTCCAGCCCGTTACGCAGGAAAAGGTGGAAGCAAAATGACCAGCCAACAGCCCTCGCGGCGCCTGCCCCTGGCGGCCGCTGTATGCGCAGCACTTCTGTTCGCGTTGCCCGCATGTGCCCAGACGACGGCGGCGGCCCCCGCCGCCGTCTCGGCCAACGAACCCGCCAAGGTGGAGAAGAATGCCGCAACAGGCATCGCGAAACTGACGTTGACGGAGAAGGGAATCGAACGCCTCGACCTGAAGACCGACACCGTCAAGGCCGGAAAGGGCAAGGACGTCGTCGTGCCCTACTCAGCCCTGCTCTACGACGCCAGCGGAAAAACCTGGGTGTACACCAACCCGGCCCCGCGGGTCTACCAGCGGCAGTCGGTCACGGTAGCCAAGGTGGAGGACGGAGTGGTCACGGCCTCGGCCGGCCCCGCGGTCGGCACCGCAATCGTAACCGTCGGCGCGGCTGAACTCTTCGGCGCTGAATTCGATACGGCGCACTGACATGCGCCGGATTGTCGCTGCAAGCCTGAGGTTCCGGTCGATCATCATTGCGATGGCGGCCGCCCTCATGATCGTGGGCGGCGCGCAACTCAGCAGCGCTTCGGTGGATGTTTTCCCGGAGTTCGCACCGCCCCGCGTCGAGGTTCAGACGGCATGTCTGGGTCTCACTGCCTCCGAAGTCGAGGAACTCGTAACGGTTCCGATGGAGCAGGCCTTCAATGGCATAGACGGCCTGGACCAGATGCGGTCGAAGTCTGTGTCGCAGCTGTCCGCCATCGTGATGGAGTTCAAACCCGGGACCGATCTGCTCACCGCCCGGCAGCTGGTGTCGGAGCGGATGGCAACGGTCATACCGACTCTGCCGACCTGGGCCGCGCCGCCAATAATGCTCCAGCCGCTGTCCTCCACCAGCCGTGTCATGAAGATCGGGCTCTCCTCCGAGACCCGCTCCCTGATCGAAATGTCCATGGTTTCCTACTGGAACATCCGGGCACACCTGCTGCGGGTGCCTGGCGTGGCGAACGTTGCGATCTGGGGCGAACGGCTTCAGATGCTCCAGGTCCAGGTTGATCCGACCAAGCTGGCAGCCAACAACGTGACGCTGGAAAACGTCATGAACTCCACGTCCGACGCCTTGGACGCCGGCCTGCTCAAGTACTCCCCCGGTGCCTTGATCGGCACCGGAGGGGCGCTGGAAACACCCAGCCAGAGCATGTCCATCAGGCACGTACAACCCATCACGTCTCCGGCGGACCTTGCCCAGGTGCCACTGGAGGAACGTGAGGGACTGCCGCCCCTGAAGCTCGCCGACGTGGCAACCGTCGTGGAGGACCACCAGCAACTGATCGGTGACGCGGTTATCAATGGCGGCCCCGGACTGATGCTGATCGTCGAAAAGCTGCCGTGGGGCAACACCCTCGAAGTCACCCGCGGGGTCGAGGAAGCGCTCAAGGAACTGCAGCCCGGCCTGACCGGAATCGCAGTCGACACCACCCTGTTCCGGCCCGCCTCGTTCATCGAGGAGTCGCTCGGCAACCTGAGCCTCGCGCTGCTGCTGGGCTGCTTCCTGGTCGTCCTGGTGCTGAGCGTCTTCCTGTTCCAATGGCGGACAGCCCTGGTGAGCGTGACGGCGATCCCGTTGTCGCTGATGGCAGCGGCCCTGGTGCTGTATTGGACCGGAGGCACGATTAATACGATGGTGCTTGCGGGGCTGGTGATTGCCGTCGGGGTCGTGGTGGACGATGCCATCATCGACGTCGAGAACATCGTCAGGCGGCTCCGGCACCACCGCGCCAGCGGCGGGACCGAAAGCACCGCCCGCGTGGTCGTCAACGCCTCCCTGGAAGTCCGCGGCCCCATCGTCTACGCCACCCTGATTATCGTTGCCGCCACGGTACCGATCTTCTTCCTGGACGGCCTGACGGGCGCCTTCTTCCGGCCCCTGGCGACCGCCTACACCCTGGCGGTTTTGGCGTCCATGCTGGTGGCCCTCACGGTCACGCCGGCCATGGCGTACATCTTCCTGCGCAATGCCAAGCTGGAAGACCGCGATCCGCCGGTGGTCCGGGTCCTCAAGCGCTGGTACGGCGCCGCCCTGCGTCCCATTGTGAAACGCCCGCTCCCGGGCTACCTCGCGGTGGGGGCACTCGGCGTCGTCGGAATCATAGCGGCCCCGCTCCTGGGCCAGTCACTGTTGCCCTCGTTCAAGGAACGTGACTTCCTCATGCACTGGGTCACGCAACCCGGCACCTCCAACGCCGAGGAAGTGCGCGTCAGCCAACTGGCCTGCCAGGAGCTGATGACCATTCCAGGCGTCAACAACTGCGGGTCCCACATCGGTCAGGCCTTCGCCGCCGATGAGGTGGTGGGAGTCAACTTTGGCGAGAACTGGATCAGCGTTGACCCCTCGGTCGACTACGACAAGACCCTGGCCTCCATCCAGCAGGTCGTGGACGGGTATCCCGGCATCCACCGGGACGTCCAGACCTACCTCAAGGAACGTGTCCGCGAGGTGCTCACCGGTACGGGCTACTCGATCGTGGTCCGCGTGTACGGCGATGACCTGGACACGCTGAAGAAGCAGGCGGACAAGGTCAAGACTGCCCTGGCCGGCATCGAGGGTGCCATCGGAGCCAAAGTCGCACTCCAGGTCAACGTTCCGCAGGTGGACGTCGAGGTGAACCTGGACGCCGCCAACCGCTACGGCTTGAAGCCCGGTGACGTCCGCCGTGCCGCAGCCACCCTGGTATCCGGCGAAGAGGTCGGCGACGTCTACCGGGACGGCAAGGCCTATGACGTCCAGGTCTGGAGTCCTCCGGCGATCCGGACCAGCGTCACAAGCATCGAGAACCTCCCGCTGGACACTCCCAGCGGGCAGAAGATCCGGGTGGCCGATGTCGCCAAGATCACGGTAAAGCCCACTCCCAACGTCATTGAGCGTTCGGAAGGGTCCCGCCGCCTCGATGTCAGCGCCAACGTCAAGGAAGGCGATCTGGCCAAAGTCGTCGAGAAGCTCGAATCCGATCTCAAGTCCGTGGAGTTCCCCACCGGATACAGCGCCGAGATCCTGGGCGAATACGCGGAGCGGCAGGCCGCCTCGCAGCGGCTTCTCCTCTTCGCGATGGGCGCCCTGGTTGTGGTGTTCCTCCTGCTCCAGGCGGCATTCCGGAGCTGGCGGCTTGCCGTTCTGGGCATCCTGACGCTGCCGGTGGCACTGGTGGGCGGGGTGATCGCCGCGCACATGAGCGGCGGAATCCTGTCCCTCGGGTCGCTGGTCGGGTTCCTGACAGTGATGGGCATCGCCGCCCGCAACGGCATCCTGCTCATCAACCACTGCCAGCACCTGGAACAGTTCGAAGGCGTGCCGTTCGGCCGGGACCTGGTCCTGCGGGGCGCAGCCGAACGCCTGTCACCAATCCTGATGACCACGCTCGCCACCGCACTCGCCCTGGTCCCGCTGGTGGTGATGGGCAACCGCCCCGGCCATGAGATCGAGCACCCCATGGCCGTGGTGATCCTGGGCGGGCTGGTGACATCGACACTGGTCAACCTGTTCATCGTTCCATCGCTCTACCTGCGGTTCGCCAAGAAGGGTCCGGCACGTCATGACCGTCAGCCCCGCGAGCCGGAACCTGTATCAGCCGTATAGCAACAACTACCAACAATGAGAGGCCAGTCAGATGACTCCACTATCTAAGAGATTTACCGCTTACGGCTCCGCGGTCTTGCTGGTGGTGGCGTCGCTGACGGCGGCGACGGCGGCCGCGGCGACGGCAGCCACCGCGCCGGCGGCCGCCCGTTCGCAGGAACTGTGCGGCCCCGGCTCGGCAATCAAATTCAACCGCAGCGCCTTCCCGTCCAGGCCGGAGATTGACAACAAGTGGTTCCCCCTCGAACCCGGCATGCAGTACACCACCACCGGCAAAGTAGTCTCCCCGGACGGGACAACCACCCGCAAGGTTGTCAGCACGGTCACGGGGCTGACCAAGGTGATCGACGGGGTGAAGACCATCGCGATATGGGACCGGGACTACTCCGACGGTGAGCTCGCGGAATCGGAACTTGCCTTCTTCGCCGAGACACGGAAGGGCGACGTGTGGCTCTTCGGCGAATATCCGGAGGAGTACGAGAACGGGAAGCTTGTGGGTGCGCCAAGTACGTTCATCAGCGGCATCGACAAGGCCCAGGCGGGCATCGCCATGCAGAGCCACCCGCGCCTGAAGACCCCCGCCTACCCCCAGGCCTACGCACCCAGCGTGGACTTCCTGGACTGCGGTGATGTGTTCGCGAAGGACCAACGCGTCTGCGTCGCCACTGGTTGCTACAGCGATGTGCTGGTCATCGATGAGTTCAACCCGCTGGACCCGCCAAGCGCCGGCCACCAGCGAAAGTTCTATTCCAAGCACATGGGTCTGATCAAGGTCACGGCCGTGGGCGGAGAGGACCAGGAGTTCCTGAATCTCGTCAAGATCAAGAAGCTCAGCCGCTCCGAGCTGAAGAGCGTCAACGAGCAGGCGCTGCAGATCGACCGCCGGGGCTATACGGTCAGCAAGGACGTCTACGCGAAGACGCCGCGCGCTGAGGTGGCACGTGGCTACGATGGCCACCACTACCACTAACGGCCCTACCGCTCCCGGGCAATAGACAAAGGAGCCCCGGCCGGGATCTTCCCGGCCGGGGCTCCTTGTGCGCGCCTACTTCACGTCGTCGTCAACCCAGTCCATCGACTTGGTGACGGCCTTCTTCCAGAGACGCATCTGGCGTTCCCGCTCGGCCTGGTCCATTTGCGGCTCCCACCGCTTGTCCTCGGCCCAGTTGGCCGAGCACTCGCCCAGGTCCTTCCAGAATCCGACCGCCAGGCCGGCCGCGTAGGCTGCGCCCAGCGCCGTCGTCTCGACCACCTTCGGACGGATGACCGGCACGCCGAGGATGTCCGCCTGGAACTGCATCAGGGCGTCGTTGGCGACCATGCCGCCGTCGACCTTCAGCTCCGTCAGCGGTACGCCGGAGTCGGCGTTGACGGCGTCCAGCACCTCACGGGTCTGGAAGGCGGTGGCCTCCAGCGCCGCGCGGGCGATATGGGCCTTGGTAACATAGCGGGTCAGGCCCACAATGGCGCCGCGGGCGTCCGAGCGCCAGTACGGTGCGAAGAGGCCGGAGAATGCCGGCACAATGTACACACCGCCGTTGTCCTCCACCGAGGCCGCGAGGGTCTCGACCTCCGGGGCGCTGCTGATCATGCCGAGGTTGTCCCGCAGCCACTGGATCAAGGAACCGGTGACGGCAATGGAGCCCTCCAGCGCGTAGTGCGGCGCCGCGTCGCCGAGCTTGTAGCCGACGGTGGTCAGCAGCCCGTTCTTGGAATGGATAATTTCCTCGGCCGTGTTGAAGATCAGGAAGCAGCCCGTGCCGTAGGTGTTCTTGGCTTCCCCGGCATCGAACGCCGCCTGCCCGAACGTGGCCGCCTGCTGGTCGCCCAGGATCCCGGCCACAGGAACCTCGCGAAGCAGCTGGGAGGTGTGCACCGTGCCATAGACCTCGGAGGAGGACTTGATGGCCGGCATCATGGAGGCCGGGACGCCGAACGCGTCCAGAATCTCCTGGTCCCACGACAGCGTCTCAAGATCCATGAACATGGTCCGTGAGGCGTTGGTCACGTCGGTGACGTGCACTCCGCCGTCGGTCCCGCCGGTCAGGTTCCAGAGCACCCAGCAGTCGGTGTTGCCGAAGACGAGGTCGCCGGCCTCCGCCTTGGCCCGGGCGCCCTCGACGTTGTCCAGGATCCACTTGATCTTGGTGCCCGAGAAGTAGGTCGCCAGCGGCAGGCCCACCTTCTGCTTGAAGCGTTCTACCCCGCCGTCCTTCGCGAGTTCGTCCACAATCGGCTGGGTGCGGGTGTCCTGCCACACGATGGCGTTGTAGATCGCCTCGCCGGTGGTCTTGTCCCACACCACCGCTGTTTCGCGCTGGTTGGTGATGCCGACGGCGGCGATGTCGTGCCGGGTCAGGTTCGCCTTGGACAGGGCCGAGCCGATCACCTCGCGGGTGTTGTTCCAGATTTCAGCGGGGTTGTGCTCCACCCAGCCGGGCTGGGGGAAGATCTGCTCGTGCTCCATCTGGCCGGAGGAGACGATGCTGCCGCTGTGGTCGAACACGATGGCTCGGGTGCTCGTGGTCCCCTGGTCGATTGCAACTACGTACTGGTTCATAGTGACGTCCTTGTCTGTTTGGCGTGGCAGTTGTACTGACGGTTGAACGGGCAGTTAGTGAGGGATGACGGGGATGATGATCGGCACGACTGCTGCCACGAGGCCGCCGAGGCCGCCGCCAATGAGCGGACCGACCACCGGGATCCAGGAGTAGCTCCAGTCGCTGGAGCCCTTGCCCTTGATGGGGAGCAAGGCGTGCGCGATGCGGGGGCCCAGGTCACGGGCGGGGTTGATGGCGTAGCCGGTGGGGCCGCCGAGCGAAACACCGATACCGACGACCAGCAGGGCCACCGACAGCGGGCCGAGCCCGGAAGGCGTCCCGCCGAAGGTCAGGATAACGAACACGAGGACAAAGGTGCCGATGATCTCGGTGATCAGGTTCCACTGGTTGGAGCGGATCGCCGGGCCCGTGGAGAAGACGGCCAGCTGACTGGCGGGCTCCTGCTCGAGATCAAAGTGCTGCTTGTGGGCCAGCCACATCACGACGGCGCCGAGGAAGGCACCGGTCAGTTCACCGCCGAAGTACGTCAGGGTCGAGGCGAAGTCAACCGGAACACCGGGGGCGTACAACTTCTTGCCGTTGACCAGCAGGCCAAAAGTCACGGCCGGGTTCAGGTGCGCACCTGAGATGGAAGCAACATAGACACCGGAGAAGACGGCAAGGCCCCACCCCCAGGTGACCATGAGGAACCCGCCGTTATTGCCCTTGGTGCCTTTGAGCGCAACGTTGGCCACAACGCCGCAACCCAGCAGGGTCAGCATGGCGGTACCGAATAATTCGGATAGGAAAACTATTCCAAGAGACATCTTTGACTCCTCTATTTTCTGTTGTCGGCCTCCGCGAGTTTGGAAGCCGTTGGGCCGGCAGCATGCTCGTGCTGCCGGCCGGCCACTGCGCCGGCCGCCAGGGCGGACCGCGCAGTGCTTGCACCCGGGCTTCCCTGCCCGGGCACGCAAGCAATATCAGGCGACCAGGCTGTGGACCCGGACACCGTGGAACCGCTGTAGCACCTCCTGTGCGTGGCTGATCTCTGAGGCCCGGCGTGCCGCGTCCCAGCCGAGCGGTCCGGAAAGGATGTCCGCGACTTCGTTGAGCAGTTCCCCTGTCACCAGGCCGCGAAAGGCCAGGGACGTGCGGCGGATGAGGACGTCCACGAGGTGCCCGATCTGCTCATGGGCGGCCATGAACTCCAGTTCCCGGGTGCTCAGCTCGCGGGTGGAATGCAGCAGCCGGTCCGGCTCGCCGGCCGCGGCCCCGTCCAGGAAGCGGATGACTTCTTCGGCACGGGTCCCGTAGCGGGTCAGCAGCCCGGTGACGCGGGCGGCGTCGCGGCCGGCCGACATGTGGGCCTTGATCCAGCGCTGGACGCCGTCCTCGCTGTCCGGGAAGCCGGCGCCGCCGCCGATGGCGAGCTTCGCCGTCGAAACCTTCCGTTCCATACCGAGTTCGGCCAGGACGTCGTTGCTCAGGTGCTCGGCGAGGGCCCGGAACGTGGTCCACTTGCCGCCGACGAGGCTGAGGACGGCGCCGCCCGCCGCCGCACGGCGTTCGATCCGGTAGTCCCTGCTGACGAAGCCGGGCTGGGTCGCGTCGTGCTTCGGAAGCGGCCGAACACCGGAGAACGAGTAGACAATCTGGTCCCGGCCCACCGGGATGTCCGGGAACACGTGGCCGATCAGGTCAAAGAAGTAGTCGATTTCCGCTTCGGTGCACACGGCGTCCTGGGCCATGTCGGCGTCGACGTCGGTGGTGCCGACCAGGACGCGGTCCCCCATCGGGTAGATCAGTACGATCCGGCCGTCGGTATGCTCGAAGAAGATTTCGCGGCCGTTGCACGCCGCGAGCAGCTCCGGATGGTCCAGCACGATGTGCGAACCCTTGGTTCCGCCCATGAACGACGACGCCGCCCCCATGGCCTCGTTGGTCAGGTCGACCCAGGCGCCGGTGGTGTTCACGACAACGTCGGCAGTGAAGTCGAACACCTCACCGGTCAGTTCATCGCGCAGCTGGACAGTGGTTCCGGGGGTGCTGGGGGTTCCGGGGGTTCCGGAGCCGCCCAGCGAGACCAGGGAGACGTAGTTGCTGGCGCGGGCGTGGCCGTCCGCGCCGCCGGCCTTCTCGCCGTCCTGGAGCACGTCGAGGGTGAGGCGCTCGGGGTTGTGGACGGAGGCGTCGAAGTACGTGGCCGCGTACTTGATCCCGGGGTGCAGGCGGGGCAGCTCGGCGAGGGCGCGTTTGCGTCCGCGGAACTGGTGGCGCGGAACCGTGCCGCCGTCGCGGGAGAAGAAGTCGTACATGCTCAGGCCGAGCTTGATCAGGAACGCCCCGCGTTCGGTGTGCCTGCCCTGCTTGTGGGTCAGGAAGCGCATGGGGGCGGCCAGGACCCCGGAGAAGGTGCTGAAGATCGGGATCGTGGTCTGCAGCGGCTTGACGTAGTGCGGCGCGATCCGCAGAAGCCTGTTGCGCTCGGTCACCGACTCCTGGACCAGGCGGAACTCGCCGTTTTCGAGGTACCGGATACCGCCGTGGATCATGTGGGAAGAGGCGCCGCTGGCACCCTGGCAGTAATCGCCGCGCTCAACGAGCGCCACATCCACGCCCTGCAGCGCCAGGTCACGGAACGTTCCGACCCCGTTGATTCCGCCTCCGATGATCAGAACCTGCGCGTGCCGCCGCGTCCGCAGCTTCTGCACCGAGGCGCGATCGTTCGCCGGTGTGCCGACTGAGTCCTTCTGTCCCAAAATTGCTCCCTTGGGTTTGATTCTGTGCGGCACGCCCGTGGCGCGGCGCCGTTCAACACTATTCTTTGGACTAATGGAAAATGGAGTCAAGCACTATGCACAAACGTGCAGATGGGAAATGTCATGATGCAATCACGCCAGTCCGACGCCCTCCGCGCGGCCCAGCTGTATTACCTGCAGGACCTGACCATGGACGCCATCGCCCGCGAGCTCCGGACGTCCCGGTCCACGGTTTCCCGGCTGTTGTCCGCGGCGCGCGATTCGGGTCTCGTGCAGATCCAGATCCGCAGCCCGCTGGACACCGGGCCCGAACTCGAGGGCATGATCCGCGCCGAATACAAGGTGGATGTCCATGTCGTTCCGGTGGTGGACACCCTCAATGAGGCGGAAACACTGGACCGTGTGGCCATGCAGGCCGCCCGGACGATCGGACCGCTGGTGGACTCCAACGCCATCATCGGCGTCGCATGGGGCTCCACCCTGAGCGCCGTGAGCCGGCACCTGACGCGCAAGATCACCCACGACAGCGTGATCGTCCAGCTCAACGGCGCCGGGAACATGCAGACCACCGGCATCACCTATGCCTCGGACATCATGAGGCGGTTCGGCAGCGCCTACGGAGCACGGGTGGAACAGTTTCCCGTGCCGGCCTTCTTCGACCACGCCGCGACCAAAAGGGCCATGTGGAATGAGCGGAGTGTTCAGCGGATCCTGGAGCTGCAGGCCCGGATGAGCATCGCGATCTTTGGTGTCGGATCGGTCGACGCCGACTACCCCAGCCACGTTTACGCCGGCGGCTACCTCGATGAAGACGACTTGAACGTCCTGGCGAACTCCGATGTGGTGGGCGATGTTGCCACGGTGTTCTTCCGCGCCGACGGGTCCTCGGACGGCATCACGCTCAACGCGCGCTCCACCGGCCCGGACCTGGCCCAGCTCCGCCAGGTCCGGCGCCGCATCTGCGTGGTGTCCGGTGCTTCCAAAATCAACGGGCTCAGGGGCGCGCTGGCGGCAGGACTGGCCACCGACCTGATCCTGGACGAGGCCAGCGCCCGCAGGCTCGTCCGGTTCGACGGACTGGGCTGAGCGGTTGCGGGCACCGTGACCGGCGCGGCCGGCGGCAACGACGGTCCGGCACTCGCCAGCGCCAGTGGGTAAAGTCTTTGTCATGAGACTCTCCCCCCGGCTGACCCTGAACAACGGCGTACTGATCGACCGGCTGGGGTTCGGGCTGTACAAGGTCCCCCCGGCCGACGCCGCCAGCCTGGTGACCATGGCGGTCGAGACCGGCTACCGGCACTTCGACACCGCCGCCATGTACGGCAACGAGACGGGCGTCGGCAAGGGAATCGGTGCCCTGTCCGGATTTGAGGGCACCGGCGGCGGGCCGGGGGAAACCGCACCCTACGTTTCCCGCGAGGACCTCTTCATCACCACCAAGGTCTGGAATGACGACCACGGCTACGACGCCACCATGCGTGCGTTCGACACCTCGATCTCCGACCTCGGCCTGGAATACATCGACCTCTACCTGATCCATTGGCCGTGCGCGCGCCGTGGCCTGTTCCCGGAAACGTACCGGGCCCTGGAGACGCTGTACCGCGAGGGCAAGGTCCGCGCAATCGGCGTCTCCAACTTCCAGCCGCAGCACCTGGACCGGCTCCTGGAAACGGCGGAGGTGGTGCCCGCCGTGAACCAGATCGAACTTCATCCCTGGCTGCAGCAGGATGAACTGCGGGAAAAGCACGAGCTGCTGGGTATCCGCACCGAGGCGTGGAGTCCTTTGGGCCGCGGCCAGGTCCTGAAGGACCCCGTGATCCTGGCCCTGGCGGCCGAACACGACCGCACGCCGGCACAGATCATCCTGCGCTGGCACCTGCAGCTGGGCAATATCGCCATCCCCAAGGCCAGCTCGTCCGGGCGGATCCGTGAAAACTTCGAGGTCTTCGACTTTGAGCTCTCCCCGCTGGATATGACGGAGGTCGGCGGCCTCGAACGCGGCTTCCGGACCGGCTCCCACCCCGACAACGTCGCATAGGATTCGAACCAATGGAACAAGTGGATACCGGGTCCTCACGCACGCCCCTCTTCAGCGGCGGACTCGACGCCCGCACCCGGGCCGCGTCCGTTGAGGTTGACGGTGCCCGGATCGCGTACTGGGTCTACGAACCCGCCGAGGTCACCCCCGAAACGCGCACCATCCTGGTGGTGCACGGGTTCCGCGGCGACCACCACGGCCTGCTCCGGGTAGCCGACCAGCTGACGGACATGCGCCTGATCATGCCGGATCTGCCGGGCTTCGGCAGCTCGGCCGCCTTCGCGGGAACCGGGCACAGCGTTGCCGGCTACAGCCAGTTCCTGGGCGGTTTCATGGCTGCTCTGGGACTGGGCGCGGACACGGTCCTGCTGGGGCATTCGTTCGGTTCGATCATCGCCAGCCATTTCGTGGCGGCCAACCCCGGTGCCGTGGCCGAACTGATCCTGGTCAATCCCATCGCGGCGCCCGCCCTCGAAGGGCCCAAGGGCCTGATGACGAAGCTCGCGGTGCTCTACTACGAGGCCGCCGCACGCCTTCCCCAGCGGCTCGGGCTGGCCCTGCTGCGCAGCCAGGCGATCGTGCGGGTGATGAGCGTGACCATGGCCAAGACCGGGGACAAGGACATCCGCCGGTTCGTGCACGCCCAGCACAGCGCCTATTTTTCCTCCTTCGCAGACCGGGACAGCCTGCTCCAGGCCTTCAAGGCCTCGGTGGGCAGCAACGTCACCGAGGTGGCCGGCGACCTGACGCTGCCGGTGCTGCTGATCGCGGGCGAGAAGGACGAGATCGCCATGCTGGCGGACCAGCACAAACTCGCGGCGCGGCTCCCGGACGGGAGGCTGGAGGTCATTCCCGGCGTCGGGCACCTGATCCACTACGAAACCCCCGAGCCCGCTGCCCGCTACATCAGACGCTTCCTAAAGGACCACGCCGCGTGAAAATTCTCATTGATGCCCGCTTCACCCGGCTGGACCACCACGACGGCATCAGCCGCTACGGCGCCAGCCTGATCGCGGCGGCCGCCAGGATCGCCGACGTCTCGATGCTGATCAGCGACACCCGCCAGCTCGCGCTCCTGCCCGATGTTCCCTACACCCTGATCAACAGCCCGCTGTCCCCGGCCGAACTCTTCGTGGCGGCCAAGGTCAACAAGCTGGGCGCCGACGTGGTGGTATGCCCCATGCAGACCATGGGCAGCTGGGGCCGGAAGTACGCCCTGGTGCTGACCCTGCACGACCTCATCTACTACGAGCACCCCACCCCTCCCGGATTCCTGCCGGCCCCCGTCAGGGTCCTGTGGCGCCTGTACCACAAAGCGTTCTGGCCCCAGCGGCTCCTGCTGAACCGGGCGGACATCGTGGCGACGATCAGCTCCACCACGGCGGCCCTGATGGCGAAGTACCGGCTCACCCGGCGTCCTGTCAGGATTGTCGGCAACGCCCCCCAGCACGGCCACACCCCGCGCGATCCCGGGGCGGGGGCCGACAAAACGCTGCTCTACATGGGTTCCTTCATGCCCTATAAGAACGTGGAGACCATGGTCCGCGGCATGGCGGAACTCCCGGACATGACCCTGCATCTGCTCAGCCGCATCACGCCCGAGCGGCGGGCCGAGCTCGAGGCCCTGGCTCCGGAGGGCGCAAGCATCGTCTTCCACAACGGGGTGACCGACGCCGAGTATGAGGCCCTCCTGGCACGCACCACCGCCCTGGTCAGCCTGTCCCGGGCCGAGGGCTACGGACTGCCGCTCGTCGAGGCCATGTCCCACGGCACGCCGGTGATTGCCAGCGACATCCCGATCTTCCGGGAGGTCGGTGACGATGCCGTCAGCTACGTGCATCCGGACTCCCCGGCGGAGTTTGCCGAGGCGGTGCGCACGCTCGAGGACCCCGCCCTGTGGAAGGCCCGGTCCCGCCGTTCAGTGGAGCGGGCCGCAGACTTCAGCTGGGATGAGTCGGCGCGGCGGCTCGTGGCCGTCGCCGAAGAGGCCGTCGCGCTCCGGAACCGGCCCCGCGACCGGAGATAGCCGGAACGGCTGTAAGTGGCCGGCGCGGAGATCCGCTCCGCGCCGCACCCAAAGCGAGGCCGGGATGACGCCGGCGCCACGGTCCCCGACCACCCATTTGCCGCGGAGGGCCGCAATACGGAGCCTCATTCCGGCCATCTGCGGCGAATGGCCGCCGGCCTGCGGGCCTGTTGCGGCATGCGCGCCCTTTGAATAGAGGGACCGCCGTGCCGGTGGGGCCATGTGAGCCGCGGAGACGCAATGGAGGGTCCTACAGGACGTCGACGCCGTCCAGGCGCAGTTGCACCGGGTCGTCGCTGCGCTTGGCTGCGGCCGCCGCCTTGACGGCCCGCATGACGGCCGTGGCAGCCGCGGCCTGGGCGTAGGGGATGAACAGCAGGGTCCGGACCTCCTGGCCGGAGTCCCGGGGCACAGCATTCCGGGGCACAGCATCCCGGGGCACAGTATCCCGCGTCGCAGCATCCTGCGGCGGCGTGCGGCCTGCCCCCGCGGCCGCCGGCAGAATGACCGGCGCGGGCCCGGCCGTCCGGAGGACGGTTCCCTGCGCCGCCAGCCGCTGCTGAATGGCATCCGTGAAATGGCCGACGGCGGTCCTGCCGCCGGTGACGGAAGCGACCCGCACGGCGGGCGGCAGCTGCAGCTCCTGCCGCAGTGCCAGTTCCCGGCTGGCGTACCCGGCGGGATCCCAGCGCAGCAGGGCGCCAACCCCGGCGGCGTCGTCGGCCGTGATGACCACCAGGCCGCCCTCCGAAGCGGGCCGCACCAGGGCCGCGGCGTTGAACCAGCGGCGGACCGCGTCCTCCCCCGCCCTCAGGTTTTCCCGGCGCAGCAGCGAATCGCCGTCGAGCAGCAGGGCCGCGGCGTACCCGCCGGAGGCCACCGGTTCGGCGCCGACAGTGGCCACCACCAGGGCCGCGGTCTCCGCAACGGTGGCCTTGATCTGGCCACCGGAGGAGGTGATGACCGGTTTTCCCGGAAACGCCCGGCCCAGCTCCTCCGCGGTGCGGAGGGCTCCCGTGGCGCCGCGCCTTAGCCTGGCGCCGTTGCACGTGCCGCAGCGCCAGGCCGGGGCCGGGGCCGAGCACCAGCGGCATTGCGGCACGGCGCTGCTCCCGGCCGGGCCGGCGATCGCCAGCGGGCCGCTGCAGGCAGTGCAGCGGGCCGGTTCCCGGCAGGTGTCGCACACCAGCGAGGGGGCGTAGCCGGCGCGGGCAACCTGGACCAGGACCGGACCCCGTTCCAGGCCTTCCTTGGCGGCCCGCCAGGCCGCGCCGGGGAGCCGGGCGATCCGGGCGAGCGGGTCATGCTCGAGTTCATAGCTGTCGGCTGTGTTCAGGACCCGCGGGACTGTCCGCCGCACGACGGCACGGTCCGCTTCCACGGCCTGGGCCCAGCCCGAGGCGACCAGCCGCTCCGCTTCGGTGCTGCGCGAATGGGCCGCGAGCAGGCACGCGGCCCCCTCCTGGGCCGCCCGGAGCAGGAGGACTTCGCGGGTGTGCGCGTACGGGGAGCGCTGCTCGATGTGGAGGTCGTCGCCGTCGTCCCAGCAGATGACGAGCCCGAGGTTCGGCACCGGCGCGTAGGCCGCGGACCGCGTGCCCACGGCGACCCCGGCGGCGCCGCTGAGCACGCGCAGGAAGCTGCGGTAGCGCGGCGTCTGGCCGTCGTCCGCGGTGAGCCGGGCGACGTCGCCGGCGGGAAGCAGTTCCAGCAGGGCAGATTCCACGCGGTCAAGGTCCCGGTAGTCGGGCACCACGACGACGGCGCCGCGGCCGGAGATCCGCACCGCGGCCACGGCTTCGGCGATCATCCGCGGCCAGCCGGCGGGCCCGTACCCCTGCAGGGCGGTCAGCACGGCCCGGGGCGACTCCCCCGCGGCGAGGTGGGCGAGGAATGCCGCACCGTTGCGGTACCGGGTCCAGATGCTGCCGGCGGCCGGCGACGGAAGCGACACGTCGGTCGCCAGACCGAACGTCTCAGTGCCGAACAGCGCGGGATCGAGCCGGCCGTCCGGGGCGAATTCCTTTTCCAGCTTGGCCATGCGCGGCGGCACGGCCACGCGCAGGACATCGCTGACAGTTCCGGCGTAGCGCGAGGCGATCCGGCCGGCGAGCTCGGCCACTGCGGGGGTCAGGACCGGGACGGCGGAGAGCACCTTGTGCAGCGGCACCAGGGGGTGGCCGGCGTCGGATCCGGCGGTGCGCTCCAGCAGGTATCCGGCCAGTTCCTGCCCGTTGAATTTGACCTTGACCCGGACTCCGGGCATGGCGTCGGCGTCGAGGGCGGCGGGGACGCTGTAGTCGAAAGGCCTGTCCAGGTGGGGCAGCGAGGACTCGATGAGCACCCGCGCCACTGGCAGGTGGGCCGCAAGGGCCGGCCCGGACGCTTCCGCGGCGGAGGCTGGAAAACCCTGGAGCAGGGACAGCTGCTGGGGTTCACCGGGCGCGCCGCCGGCAGGAATGGGACTCACGGCTCGCACCTCCCCTGAGGATCGTTCGACACATGCACTGTTTCCGAAATGCGCTGTCTTCCGAAATGCACTGTATTCCCAAATGCACTGTAGCCAGGCCACCGGAGGGCGGCCTGGCTACAGCACATCACGCAGGACTGACAAACTCACTGTCAAAACACACCGTCGCGGCGGCTTTGGACGGTTTGGCCGGGCGTTAGGCGTTGAAGAACGCTTTCAGCTCGTCCACCCGGTCCAGGCGTTCCCAGGTGAAGTCCGGGTCTTCGCGGCCGAAGTGTCCGTGGGCGGCGGTCTTGGCGTAGATCGGGCGCTTGAGGTCGAGGGCGTCGATGATGGCCCGCGGGCGCAGGTCGAAGATCTCGGCGATCGCGGCGCTGATGCGGGCCGGGTCCACGGTTTCGGTTCCGAATGTCTCAACGTAGGTTCCCACCGGGCGGGCCTGGCCGATCGCGTAGGCGATCTGGATTTCAGCGCGCTTGGCGAGGCCGGCGGCCACCACGTTCTTGGCGACCCAGCGCATGGCGTAGGCGGCCGAACGGTCCACCTTCGACGGGTCCTTGCCGGAGAACGCGCCGCCGCCGTGGCGGGCCATGCCGCCGTAGGTGTCGACGATGATCTTGCGGCCGGTGAGGCCGGCGTCGCCTACCGGGCCGCCAATCACAAAGGCGCCTGCGGGGTTGAGGATGTTGCGGGTCCGTGAGGTGTCCAGGTTGGACAGTGCCATGACCGGCCCCACCACGTGCTCGGCGAGGTCGGCACGGAGCTGGTCCAGGCTGGTGCCTTCGGCGTGCTGGCTGGAGATGACGACAGTTTCGACTGAGACCGGGCGGTCGCCGTCGTAGCCCACGGTGACCTGGGTCTTGCCGTCCGGGCGCAGGTAGGCGAGTTCGCCGTTCTTGCGGACCTCGGTCAGGCGCTCGGAGAGCCGGTGCGCGAGCCAGATCGGCACGGGCATGTAGGACGGCGTTTCGTCGCTGGCGTAGCCGAACATGAGTCCCTGGTCGCCGGCTCCCTGGAGGTCGTAGTCGTCCTCCTGGCGGCCCTCACGCGCTTCGAGGGAGTTGAACACGCCGCCGGCGATGTCGTTGGACTGCTGGCCGATGGATACCGAGACGCCGCACCGGGCGCCGTCGAAGCCGTTGGCCGAAGAATCGTACCCGATGCCCAGGATGGTCTCCCGGACAATCTGCGGAATCTCGACATAGGCATCGGTGGTGACCTCGCCCGCGACGTGGACCAGCCCGGTGGTGGCCAGCGTCTCCACGGCTACCCGGGACTCGGGGTCTTTGTCGAGCAGTGCGTCGAGGATCGCATCGCTGATCTGGTCACAGATCTTGTCGGGGTGGCCCTCCGTCACCGACTCGGACGTGAAGAGCCGGAGCGCGGCGGGCGTGGACCCGTGGAAGGCGGGGATGTGCAGCGGTAAAGTCACTCAACTACCTTACTGGTTGGATAACGGACGTCCGGCGGCGTGTGTCCCCGTGCTAAGGAGATGTTGGTTACGCCGGGCTACGCCGGCGGTACAGCCCGGCTCAGCTCGGCGCTGATCCGGTCGATCACGGCAGCCGCGACGTCGGATTTGGAACCCGACGCCTCTTGGGGTTCGGAGCCGTCACGGGAAAGGATGACTACTGTGTTCGTGTCCTCGCCAAAGACCAAGTCCCGGCCCACCTGGTTGACGACCAGCAGGTCGCAGGCTTTCCGGTGCAGCTTGGCCCGGGCATAGTCCAGGACATCGCCGCCGGCATCGCCCGTCTCGGCGGCGAAGCCGACGATCAGCTGATTCCGGGACGCGGCGTCGCGGACCTCGACGAGTTCGCGCAGGATGTCGGGGTTGCGCACCAGGTTGATCACGGGATCGGCGACGTCGTCGCGCTTCTTGATCTTGGTCCCGGCGACGTCCGCCGGCCGGAAGTCCGCGACCGCGGCGGCCATGATGACGACGTCGGAGTCGGCGGCCGCGTGCAGCGCCGCCTCCCGCAGTTCCAGGGCCGTTTCGACCTGGACGATTTCGACGCCGGCGGGCGCCGGGACCTCCATGTGGGCGGCCAGCAACCGGACGCGGGCTCCGGCGTCGCGGGCCGCGGCGGCCAGGGCCACGCCCTGCTTGCCGGAGGAGCGGTTGCCGAGGAACCGCACGGGGTCCAGCGGTTCCCGGGTGCCGCCGGCACTGATGGTCACCGTCAGTCCGGCCAACGGCGTAACCGCCGACTGCGCCGCTGCAGGCACGGCGGCCAGGGCAGTGGCCACGTCCGGGTCAACGGCCGGCATCGCCGCGGAAGTTGCGGAAGCGTTGGCGGCGGCCGCTTCGGCGCCGGCGAGGGCCATGGCGGCGGTGAAGATCGCCTCCGGCTCGGGCAGGCGGCCGGGACCGGAGTCGGCGCCGGTCAGCCGCCCGCTCGCGGGTTCCAGCACGGTGACGCCGCGGCTGCGCAGGATTTCGACGTTGGCCTCGGTGGCGGGGTGTTGCCACATTTCGGTGTGCATGGCCGGGGCCATGAGCACCGGGCAGTCGCCGGCCATCAGCAGGGTGTTGGTGAGGAGGTCATCGGCCTGGCCGGTGGCCGCGCGGGCCAGGAGATCGGCCGTGGCCGGGGCCACGACGATCAGTTCGGCCTCGTGGCCGAGCCGGACATGGTTGACCGTGTGGACGGCGTCGAACACGCTGTTGCTCACCGGGTGCCCGGACAGGGCCTCCCACGTGGCGACGCCGACGAAGCGGGTGGCCGCCTCGGTGGGGATGACCGTGACGTCATGCCCGGCTTCAGTAAAAAGCCGGAGGAGCGATGCCACCTTGTAGGCGGCAATCCCTCCCCCGACTCCGAGGACTATGCGCACGTGATCTCCGTCAGCAGGCAGTCTGTTTACTTGGTTCTTCCCGCGGGGGGAATTACTCTGCGGTTTCGATCGGCGTGGAGACGAGCTTGCCTTCGTTGATCTCGCGCAGGGCGATCGACAGGGACTTCTCGTTCAGCTTGGTGTCGACCAGCGGGCCAACGTACTCAAACAGGCCCTCATGCAGCTGGGCATAGTACGCGTTGATCTGGCGTGCGCGCTTGGCACCAAAAATCACCAGTCCGTACTTCGAGTCGGCGGCCTTCAGCAGCTCGTCGATCGGCGGGTTGATGATGCCTTCAAGGTTCGTGGACACGAATTCTCCAAATTCTAACGGGCCGGTACGTCCCGGCGCCTAGCGCGGGTTCGGGGTCAGCCCCATGAGTGAAACAAGCTCGTCCGCTGCCCGACGAACGTCATCATTGATGACGGTGTGGTCGAACTCCGGTTCAGCGGCAAGTTCTAGTTTAGCGGTTTCCAGCCTCTGCTGCTGTTCTTCGGCGCTTTCCGTGCCGCGGCCGACCAGCCGGCGGACCATTTCGTCCCAGCTCGGGGGCGCCAGGAACACAAACTGGGCATCCGGGACGGCCTGCTTGACCTGCCGGGCGCCCTGCAGATCGATCTCCAGCAGCACCGAACGGCCCTCGGCAATGGCGGCGTCAACCGTGCTGCGCAGCGTGCCGTAGCGGTTCCGGCCGTGGACGACGGCCCACTCGAGCAATTCGCCGTTTTCGACCAGGGAATCGAATTCCTCGGCCGATTTGAAGAAGTAGTGGATCCCGTCCTGCTCCCCCGGCCTCGGCGGGCGCGTGGTGGCCGACACGGAGAGCCAGACGCCGGGGTAGTTGTCCCGGATGTAGGTGGACACGGTGCCTTTGCCAACAGCCGTCGGGCCGGCGAGGACTGTCAGTCCCGGTTTCTTGCTCACATATTCCTTTGGGCGGTGGTGGGCAGCTCGGCGGACCGGGCTACTTGTCGTCAATAAAATCTACCAGCGCCCGGCGCTGGTGGATTCCCAGGCCGCGGACCCGTCGGGATTGTGCGATGCCGAGCTGGTCCATGATGGCCGCCGCCCGGACCCGGCCGATCCCGGGCAGGGCCTCGAGCAGCTCCACGATTCTCATGCGGGCAATGGCGTCGTCGGATTCGGCGGCACTGATGACATTGGCGATGGTCAGCTCGCCCGTCTTGAGTCGCTCCTTTGCCTCGGCCCTGGTGGCCCTTGCGGCAGCGGCCTTGCGAAGGGCGTCGGAACGCTCCTGAGGAGTGAGTGGTCTCAAACTCACGGAAGGCCTCCCTGCATGGCGGGACGGGGCACTCATGCCCTTGCCCCGAACCTACCGTCAGGCGGCGGCAGAAATCAATGGAAATCTGCGCGCCGGCCAGTTCGGGAACGGGAAAAGCACAATCCCGCACGGGACAGCCCCCGGCCCGGGTCCGGCAGCTCCGGTCCCGGGCCGGCGAGGCGGCTGCAGCTAAGCCGCGAGGAGTCCGTCGAGGGTGCGCCGCGCGGCATCCCGGAGGGACTGCAGCTGCGGTCCGGCGCCGAGAATCTCCCGGCTCGACGTGCCCAGAACCTGGGGATAGGCCGCACCGAACGTGCGGCGCAGGTCCGCGGCCGTGGCGCCCTGAGCGCCCAGCCCGGGGGCCAGGATGGGCCCACGGACCGCCGCCAGATCGATATCAAGTGCGGCGAGGGCCGAGCCCACCGTGGCACCGACCACCAGGCCCACGGAACCGAGCGAACCGTCATAGCGCTGGTTCTCCACCGCGGCCGCTTCCGTGATCCGCCGCGCGACGGAATCGGCCCCGCCGACGTGCTGGACCGAGGCGCCCTCCGGGTTCGAGGTCAGCGCGAGGACGAACACCCCGCGGCCGGTCCCGGCCGCCAGGTCCAGGGCGGGCCGGAGCGACTCAAAGCCCAGGTACGGGCTCAACGTCACCGAATCCGCGGCCAGGGCCGAGCCGTCCCGCAGCCAGGCATCCGCGTAGGCGGCCATGGTTGAGCCGATGTCGCCGCGTTTGGCGTCCGCGATGGTCAGCACGGACGCTTCCGCCGCCGCGGCCAGGGTGCGTTCGAGCACGGCGATTCCAGCCGATCCGTGACGCTCGTACAGGGCCACCTGCGGTTTCACCGCGGCGGCGAGGGAGCCCACGGCCTCCAGCACGGTCAGCGAGAAGCGTTCCAGCCCGGCGGCGTCGTCAGTGAGCCCCCAGCGCTGCAGCAGCGCCGGGTGCGGGTCGATGCCGACGCACAGCGGGCCGCGGTCCGCCATGGCCCGCCCCAGCCGGGAGCCGAAGGTCTCCCGGCCGGCCGCCGGGGCGGTAGATGCCTCAGGCATCCTGGAGCGCCTTCAGGTTCGCGGCGTGTTCCTGCAGGCTCGTGACCGACCATTCGTAGGTGCGCAGCGCCTCGATGGCCTGGACGGCCGCGTTGAACTCGGCCACGGTGGTGATGCACGGGATCCCGATCGAGGTCGCGGCGGCACGGAGTTCGTAGCCGTCGCTGCGGGCCTCGCCGCCGGAGGGTGTGTTGAATACCATGTCGATCTCGCCGGCGATGATGAGGTCGGCGATGGTGCCTTCGCCTTCAGCGCTGGAGCCTTCGGCGACCTTCCGGACCGGGGTGGCCTGGATCCCGTTGCGGCGGAGCACGTCGGCTGTGCCGCCGGTGGAGACGATCTCGAAGCCGAGGTCCGAGAGCCGCTTGACGCCCATGATGACCGAGCGCTTGTCCCGGTTGGCCACCGAGACGAAGATCTTGCCCTCGGTGGGCAGGGCGTTGTTCGCGGCCGCCTGGCTCTTGGCGAAGGCCGTGTCGAAGTGCTTGTCGATGCCCATGACCTCGCCCGTGGAGCGCATTTCCGGGCCGAGCAGGGAGTCGACCACCTTGCCCTCCGGGGTGCGGAAGCGGCTGAACGGCAGCACGGCTTCCTTGACCGAGACCGGCGCGTCCAGCGGCAGGGTGGAGCCGTCGCCGCTCTCCGGCAGCATCTTGTAGGCGCTGCGGAGCTGGTTAATGGTGACGCCGGTGCCGATCAGGGCAGCGGCTTTCGCCATCTGGACACCCGTGGCCTTGGAGACGAACGGGACGGTGCGGGACGCGCGCGGATTGGCTTCGAGGACGTAGAGCACGTCGGAGGCCAGGGCGAACTGGATGTTGATCAGGCCGCGGACGCCCACGCCCTCGGCGATCGCCAAGGTGGCGGTCCGCACCCGTTCCAGCACGTTGCCGCCCAGGGTGATGGGCGGCAGGACGCAGGCCGAGTCGCCGGAGTGGATGCCGGCCTCCTCGATGTGTTCCATGATGCCGCCGAGGTACATCTCCGTGCCGTCGTAGAGGGCATCGACGTCAATCTCGACGGCGTCCTCGAGGAAGCGGTCGATCAGCACCGGGTGGTCGGGGGTGATCTCGGTGGCGTTGGCGATGTAGCGGGAGAGGTTGGGCTCGTCGTAGACGATCTCCATGCCGCGTCCGCCGAGGACGTAGGAGGGCCGGACCAGGACCGGGTAGCCGATCTCGTCGGCGATCTTCTTGGCGTCCTCGAAGGACACGGCGGTGCCGTTCTTCGGCGAGACGAGCCCGGCCTTGTCGAGGACGCGGGAGAAGGCGCCGCGGTGTTCGGCCAGGTCGATGGCCTCCGGCGAGGTGCCGAGGATCGGCACGCCGGCGTCGGCGAGCTGCTGGGCGAGCTTGAGCGGGGTCTGGCCACCGAGCTGGACGAAGACGCCCATGACCCCGCCGGTGCGCTCCTCGGCCGCGATGACCTCGAGGACGTCCTCCAGGGTGAGCGGCTCGAAGTAGAGACGGGTGGAGACGTCGTAGTCGGTGGAGACGGTTTCCGGGTTGCAGTTGACCATCACGGTCTCGTAGCCGGCCTTGCGCAGCGCCATCGAGGCGTGCACGCAGGAGTAGTCGAACTCGATGCCCTGGCCGATCCGGTTGGGGCCGGACCCGAGGATGATGATGGACGGCTTGGCGTGCAGCGCAACCTCGTCCTCCTCGTCATAGGAGGAGTAGTGGTACGGGGTGTAGGCGGCGAACTCGGCCGCGCAGGTGTCCACGGTCTTGTAGACGGGACGGATGCCCAGGGCCTGCCGGACCCCGCGGACTACGTCCTCGGAGTTGTGGGTCAGCGCACCGATCTGTTCGTCGGAGAAGCCGTGGCGCTTGGCGCGGGTCAGCATCTCCGGTGTCAGCGCCGCGGCCTGGCGGATTTCGAGCGAGATCTCGTTCAGCAGCTGGAGCTGGTCCAGGTACCAGGGGTCGATCTTGGTCGCCTCGAAGAGCTGTTCCACGGTGGCGCCGCCGAGCATGGCGCGCTGCACCTGGTGCAGGCGCTCGGTGGTGGGACGCTTGGCCTTCTCGATCAGCTCCGCGACTTCCCATTCCGGGACGTGGCTGAAGTCCAGCTGGGAGCCCTTCTGCTCCAGGGAGCGCAAGGCCTTCTGCAGCGCCTCGGTGAAGTTCCGGCCCATGGCCATGGCCTCGCCCACCGACTTCATGGTGGTGGTCAGGGTGGGGTCCGCCGCCGGGAACTTCTCGAACGCGAAGCGCGGGACCTTCACCACCACGTAGTCCAGGGTCGGTTCGAAGGACGCCGGGGTCTTCTGGGTGATGTCGTTCGGGATCTCGTCCAGGGTGTAGCCGAGGGACAGCTTGGTGGCAATCTTGGCGATCGCGAAGCCGGTGGCCTTGGACGCGAGGGCGGAGGAACGGGAGACGCGGGGGTTCATTTCGATCACGACGACGCGGCCGGTGTCCGGCTCGACGGCGAACTGGATGTTGCAGCCGCCGGTGTCGACGCCGACCTCGCGGATGACCGCGATGGAGATGTCGCGCAGCCGCTGGTATTCGCGGTCCGTCAGGGTCAGCGCCGGGGCGACGGTGATCGAGTCGCCGGTGTGCACGCCGACCGGGTCGAAGTTCTCGATGGAGCAGACCACCACGACGTTGTCGTTCTTGTCCCGCATCATCTCGAGCTCGTACTCCTTCCAGCCGAGGATGCTCTCTTCGAGCAGCACCTCGGACGTGGGGCTGTACTGCAGGCCCTGGCCGACAATCCGGCGCAGGTCCCCCTCGTCGTAGGCCAGCCCGGAGCCCAGGCCGCCCATGGTGAAGGAGGGCCGGACGACCATCGGGTAACCGAGGTCACCGGCCGCGGCGAGTGCCTCGTCCATGGTGTGGATGATGTGGCTGCGGGCCGACTCGGCGCCGCAGCGCTCGACGACGCCCTTGAACTTCTCGCGGTCCTCGCCCAGCTCAATCGCGGCGATATTGGCGCCGATCAGCTCGACGTTGTACTTCTCCAGGACGCCGTTCTTGTCCAGCGCGATGGCCGTGTTGAGGGCCGTCTGGCCGCCGAGGGTCGGCAGGAGCGCGTCGGGGCGCTCCTTGGCGATGATTTTCTCCACCACTTCGGGGGTGATCGGTTCGATGTAGGTCGCGTCAGCGAACTCGGGGTCCGTCATGATGGTGGCCGGGTTGGAGTTGACGAGGATGACCCGCAGGCCTTCCTCCTTGAGGACGCGCAGCGCCTGGGTGCCGGAGTAATCGAATTCGGCCGCCTGGCCGATCACGATCGGGCCGGACCCGATGACCATGACGCTCTTGAGGTCAGTTCTCTTGGGCATTACTTCGTGTCCCCAGTCTTGGAATCGGTGGCAGTCTTTGTGCCGGTCTCTGTCTTTGAAGAAGCGTCCGCCATCAGCTCGATGAAGCGGTCGAAGAGGTAGGCGGCGTCGTGCGGGCCGGCGGCCGCTTCGGGGTGGTACTGCACGGAGAAGGCCGGAATGTCGAGGCAGGACAGCCCTTCGACGACGTCGTCGTTGAGGCTCACGTGGCTGACCTCGACCCGGCCGAAGCGCTCCTCGGGGGCCTGGGTGGCGCCGTTGAGCGGGGCGTCGACGGCGAAGCCGTGGTTCTGCGAAGTGATTTCGACCTTGCCGGTGCGGCGGTCCATCACGGGCTGGTTCAGGCCGCGGTGGCCGTAGCGGAGCTTGTAGGTGCCGAACCCGAGAGCCCGGCCGAGGATCTGGTTGCCGAAGCAGATGCCGAAGTACGGGATCTTCTCATCGAGCACGGAGCGCAGCAGCGCCACCTGGTTGTCCGCGGTGGCGGGGTCGCCGGGGCCGTTGGACATGAAGAAGCCGTCCGGGTTGACGGCCTGGACGTCGGCGAGGGTTGCCGTGGCGGGCAGCACGTGCACCCGGACCCCGCGCTCGGCGAACCGTACGGGGGTCATGCGCTTGATGCCCAAATCGATGGCGGCAATGCTGAACCGCGGCTCGCCGTCCCAGCCGAAGTCCTTGGGCTCCACCGTGTAGGCGGCGTCCACGCTGACTTCCTCGGCGAGCCGTGAGCCTTCCATCGGCGCGCTGGCCAGGACAGCGTCGACGAGTTCCTTGTCCGTGGCGCGGGCGGCGTCACCGGAGAAGATGCCGGCGCGCATGGTCTTGTGTTCGCGCAGGTGGCGGGTGATGGCGCGGGTGTCGACGCCCTGGATGCCGACGATCCCCTGCTCGACGAGCTCGTCGTCGAGGGGGCGTTCGGAACGCCAGTTGGAGGGCCGGCGCGCGGCGTCTCGGACGATGTAGCCGGCCACCCAGATGCGGCGGGACTCGGCGTCGTCGGTGTTGACGCCGGTGTTGCCAATGTGCGGCGCGGTCTGGACCACGAGCTGGCGGGCGTAGGAGGGGTCGGTGATGGTCTCCTGGTAGCCGGTCATGCCGGTCGCGAAGACTGCCTCGCCGAGGGCCGTTCCAGTGGCGCCGTAGCTGGTGCCGCGGAAAATCCGGCCGTCCTCGAGCACGAGGACCGCGGGGGTGGATGCTGCAGCGGGTGCAGTGGGGTTAGCTGGCACTGATTCTTCTGTCACTGTTTTCTCTGACACTGCTGTTTCTGTCACTTCGTTGGATTCCGTCACGTCGTTACTTTCCACTATCGGCTTCTGCCTGAGGGGCTGCGGAGATCAAATCTTGGAGGGTGGTGAGGAGCACGGCCTTGTCCTCGGCGCGGCGCGTCCTGTAGCCGGTGTCGAGTTCGTGGGAACCGAGCATCCAGCTGAGCACCAGCAGGCCGTCCTTTTCCACGAACTTTCCGGCCATGCCGCTTTCCTGCCGCACACCGGTCAGGCATCCGGTCGGGATGAACACCGGGCCGGCGCCCGCGCGCTCGAACAGCACGCCTTCGGGGTGCACGGAGAGCTTGGCGTTGGTGCGGATGCCCAGATTGTGCACGGCGATCCGGTCCAGCCAGTCGCCGGCGGTGGTGGAGGCGACGTACTGGCCGTCGGCGGCGGCCAGCGGGGCGCCGAGTTCGGCGGGAACCTCGGGGAGGGGCTCGACGTCGGACTGGCGGCGCAGGCGGTTACGCCAGCCGACGGCGATGAGGGCAAGCGCGACGCCAATCAGGACGAGCGTGAAGAGCAGGGAGAGGTCCTTGACACTCACGGGCGGCGGCCCGCCGGTCCTGCGTCGAGCGCTTCGGCCGGCCACCGGTACGGGGTGTTGAGTTTTCCGTCGAGAACGGTCGGGTGGCCCTTGAAGAACGTCGCCACTACCTTTCCCGGCAGTTCCCGGCCGGCAAACGGAGAGTTACGGCCCATGGTTGCCATCTTAGAAGGGTCCACGGTCCAGCGCGCAGCCGGGTCCACGAGTATGACGTTGGCAGGCTCCCCGGCCTCGAGCGGGCGGCCCTGGTCCTGGACCCGGCCGATGGCGGCCGGCGCCGTGGAGGTCACGCGGGCAAAATCCTCCCAGCCCATCAGGCCTGTTTCGATCATGGTGTGCTGGACCACGGAGAGCGCGGTTTCCAGCCCGGTCATGCCCATGGCCGCCTGCGCCCACTCGCATTCCTTGTGTTCGCTCGGGTGCGGGGCGTGGTCGGTGCCGACGACGTCGATCGTGCCGTCGGCCAGGGCGGCCCGGAGGGCCTGGACATCGGCGTCAGTGCGCAGCGGCGGGTTGACCTTGTAGACGGGGTCGTAGCTGCGGGCGAGCTCATCCGTGAGCCAGAGATGGTGCGGGGTGACCTCGGCCGTGACGTTGACGCCGCGGGACTTGGCCCAGCGGATGATCTCCACGGACCCGGCCGTGGAGACGTGGCAGACGTGCAGGCGGGACCCGACATGCTGGGCCAGCAGCACGTCCCGGGCGATGATGCTCTCTTCGGCGACGGCCGGCCAGCCGGCCAGGCCGAGGACGGCCGAGACCTCGCCCTCGTTCATCTGGGCGCCGGCGGTGAGTCGGGGTTCCTGCGCGTGCTGGGCCACGACGCCGTCGAACGCCTTGACGTATTCGAGCGCACGGCGCATCAGCACCGGATCGTGGACGCAGATGCCGTCGTCGGAGAACACGCGGACGTGGGCGCGGGAGTCGGCCATGGCGCCGAGCTCGGCGAGCTGCTCCCCCGCGAGGCCCACGGTGACTGCTCCCACCGGCCGGACGTCCACCCATCCGGCGGTCCGGCCAAGGGTGAGGACTTGCTCCACGACGCCGGCTGTGTCCGCCACCGGGGTGCTGTTGGCCATGGCGTGCACGGCCGTGTAGCCGCCCAGGGCGGCGGCGCGGGTGCCGGTTTCGACGGTTTCGGCGTCTTCGCGGCCGGGTTCGCGCAGGTGGGTGTGGATGTCCACCATGCCCGGGAGCGCGACGAGGCCCGCGGCGTCGATTACTGTTGCGTCCCGCACCCCGGCGCCGTCGGCGTCGAGCTGGCGGCCGCGGGCGGCGATCACGCCGTCCCGGATCAGGAGGTCCTCGGCTGCTCCGCCCAGGATCGAGGCCCCCCGGATGAGGTAGGCGCCGCTGTTGTCTGCGTTCTGGTGCTGATCGGCCATCAGTGGCTCTCCTGGTGGGAATAAGTGAGGTTCGGAATGGCGGCGTGCGCCGCGGACGCGGCCGCAGAGGCAGAAGCTATGGCAGAAACTGGTGCGGCGGCCGGCTCGCGGTTCTCCCCGGACAGGAGCAGGTACAGTGCCGCCATCCGGACTGAGACGCCGTTGCGCACCTGCGCCAGCACGGTGGAGCGGGGCGAGTCGGCCGCGGCCGCGGAGATTTCCAGCCCGCGGTTCATGGGACCGGGGTGCATGATGATGGTGTCCTTGAGCCCCAGGCTGTCGAGGGCACGGAGCCGGTTGTCGTCGAAGCCCCAGCGCCGCGAGTATTCGCGGGTGGTGGGGAAGAAGGAGGCATTCATCCGTTCGCCCTGGACGCGGAGCATCATCATGGCGTCCACGCCTTGCGCGAGGGTCTCGTCGAGGTCGAAGCTGACGGCGCACGGCCATTTTTCGACGCCGATGGGGAGCAGCGTGGGCGGCGCGACGAGGGTGACCTCGGCGCCGAGGGTGCGCAGCAGCCAGACGTTGGAGCGGGCAACGCGCGAGTGCAGGACGTCACCGGCGATGGCGACGCGCATGCCTTTGAGGTCGGCGCCGGCCGAGGGCGTGCCGGCCAGCTTCGACCAGTGCCGGCGCATCGTGAACGCGTCCAGCAACGCCTGGGTGGGGTGTTCGTGGGTGCCGTCGCCGGCGTTGATGACGGCGGCGTCGATCCAGTCGGTCGCGGCGAGCCGGTGCGGGGCGCCGGAGGCCCAGTGCCGGATGACGACGGCGTCGGCGCCCATCGCGGCGAGCGTCTGGGCGGTGTCCTTCAGCGACTCGCCCTTGGAGACGGACGAGCCCTTCGCGGCGAAGTTGATGACGTCGGCGGAGAGCCGCTTGGCGGCGGCTTCGAAGGAGATCCGGGTGCGGGTGGAGTCCTCGAAGAAGAGGTTGACCACGGTGCGCCCCCGCAGGGCGGGGAGCTTTTTGACCTCGCGCTCCCCCACCGCAGCCATTTCCTCGGCGGTGTCCAGGATGCGGATGGCGTTGTGCAGGCTCAGGTCTTCGGTGGAGAGCAGGTGCCTCATGCGGTGGCCTCGATGACCACTTCATTGACGGGGACGCCGTCGGGGGCGCCGTCTGCTGCCCCGCCTCCGGCAGAATCGGTTTCCTCGAGCCGGACCCGGACCTTCTCCGATGAGGAGGTAGGCAGGTTCTTGCCGACATGGTCGGCGCGGATGGGCAGTTCCCGATGGCCGCGGTCGATCAGCACGGCGAGGCGGACAATCCGCGGCCGGCCGAGGTCGATGATGGCGTCCAGTGCTGCCCGGATGGTGCGCCCGGAATAGAGGACGTCGTCGATCAGCACCACAACTTTGTTGTCGATGCCCGTGCGCGGCAGCTGGGTGGGGTAGGGCGGCCTGGTGGGCTGGTGCGAGAGGTCGTCGCGGAACATCGTGACGTCGAGTTGGCCGACAATGGCCGCGGCGTCCACGGTGGGATCCGCGGCGGCGATCTTGGCGGCGAGGCGGACGGCGAGGGGATAGCCCCGGCGCGGGATGCCCAGCAGGACGAGGTCCTGGGAGCCCTTGTTGGCCTCAAGAATTTCATGGGCGATACGAGTGAGCGCGCGGTCAATGTCAGCCTGGTTGAGGACAACCCGGGTGAGCACCACCTGCGCCGGACCCGGTGCTGAAGGCACGGAAGTCAAAGCTCGTCTCCCCTTTCCCCGCCTCACGGGACGGAATTAAAAAAGGATTATTTGCTCTTTCAAATTACCACAACGGCACCGCTGCCCCGTCGCCGCCGGAATGCGTTTAACCTCACACGGACATAGGCTCGGTTCCATGACGATGAACGGACCGCGGCCGGGGCATGAGCACCCTGGCGGCCCCCGCCAGGGGCCGCTGCCCCGGCAGGCCAACCCGACGTGGCTGGGGCGTGTCCAGCCCGCGAACTACCAGCTGGCCCCTGCCAACGACGGCGGCCAGCTGCAGCCGGCACTGCCTCCCGCCGGGCCGGCGGGAGGCAGCCCGGGCTGGAAGAACGGCCGCGGTTCCGGCGTATTCGGCCTGGTGATGGCCGGCGGATTCCTGGCGGTCCTCTGCCTCTTCCTGGTGGTGCCCTTCCTGCTGGAAAGGACCGGAATCACCGGCTTTGCCATTGGTTTCGTGGCCTCGCTGGTTCCCCTGGGGACCGTATTGCTGACTGTGCGCTTCATCGACCGCTGGGAACCTGAGCCGAAACCCCTGCTGCTTTTCGCATTTGCCTGGGGAGCCGTCGTCTCGATCGCGGTGACGATGCTGATCCAGCCCTATTTCTCACTGGTGGCCGGGCCCGCCTCGGGACTGGACTATAGGACGTTCGCCGTGACGGTCCAGGCGCCGGTGGTGGAGGAATTCGCCAAGTCCCTGGGGCTGCTGTTGCTCGTGCTCTTTGCCCCGAAACACTTCAACGGACCGGTCGACGGTGTGGTGTTCGCCTTCACGATCGCGGCGGGCTTCGCGTTTACCGAGAACATCCTCTACTTCGGCCGCGCCATCGCCGAATCCAGCGATCCCGGCACGGACCTCGCGGTGGTTTTCTTTCTCCGCGGGGTCCTCTCACCCTTCGCCCACGCCATTATCACGGGTACGACCGGTCTGGTGATGGGCTTCGCCGCCGGCCGCGGGAACACCGGGCTGTCCGTGCTGGCGTTCTTCGCCGGCCTCGTCCCCGCGATGCTGTTGCACAGCGCCTGGAACAGCATGGGCCGGGACTTCCTGGGCCGGTACGTGATGGTGCAGGTGCCGATCTTCCTGCTGGCGGTGCTGGTGATCGTGCTGCTGCGGGTGGCTGAGCGCAGGCTCACCCGTCAGCGGCTGACGGAATACGCGGCCGCGGGATGGTTTACCGCGGCCGAGGTCGACATGCTGGCCACAGCCGCCGGCCGCCGTTCCGCGCTTCGCTGGGCCAGGTCCACGGGGCGGGGCGTGCAGATGAAGGCGCTGCTCGATGCCGCCACCCAGCTCGCCCTCACCCGGCAGCGGATTCTCAGCGGCCGGGACGTGCCGGCACACCAGCGCGATGAGCAGCACCAGCTCGCCGGGATCGCCGCGCTCCGGGCCGCCGTCGTCGGTTAGGGACCGTTGGAACCCAGTGGGGCCAGCCCAGCGTGGGCAACCGGGGAAAAGAAAGAACCCCGGCCAGGATGTCCTGGCCGGGGTTCTTCGGGGCGCTGAGAGCTTACGCCAGCAGCGAGGGCTTGAGCTGCTGCAGCCGGCCCAGCAGGCCGTTGATGAACGACGGCGACTCGTCCGTGGAGAGCGTCTTGGCCAAGGCCACGGCCTCGCTGACCGCAACGCCGTCCGGGACGTCGTCGTTGTAGAGCAGTTCCCACGTGCCGATCCGCAGGATGATGCGGTCCACGGAGGGCATGCGCTCCAGGGTCCAGCCCTGCGAATAGGTCTCCAGGAATTCGTCGATGGCTACCTGGTGCGAGACCACGCCTTCGACGATTTCGAGGGTGTAGGGGTTGACGATCTGGTCTGTCTGCTCGCGGCGGGACTTCAGCACGTCGAACGCGGAGGCTGAGCGCTGCTCGGCCTCAAAGAGCACATCGAGGGCCCGGTTCCGGGCCTTACCGCGCGCACTCACTAGTCGTTGACCCGGCCGAGGTAGCTGCCGTCGCGGGTGTCGACCTTGACCTTGGTGTTGTTCTCGACGAACAGCGGCACCTGGATCTCGTACCCGGTTTCGAGGGTGGCGGGCTTGGTGCCGGCCGAGGAGCGGTCGCCCTGCAGGCCCGGCTCGGTGTAGGTGATCTCGAGGACGACGCTCGGGGGCAGCTCGATGTAGAGCGGGTTGCCTTCGTGGATGGCGATGTTGACCATCTGGTTCTCGAGCATGAAGTTGGTGGCGTCGCCGACGGTGGCGGCCGAGACGGTGAGCTGGTCGAAGTCGGAGGTGTCCATGAAGACGAAGTCGGCGCCGTCCTGGTACAGGTACTGGTAGTCGCGGCGGTCCACCGTGGCGGTCTCAATCTTCAGTCCGGCGTTGAAGGTCTTGTCGACGACCTTGCCGGACATCACGTTGCGCATCTTGGTGCGCACGAACGCGCCACCCTTGCCGGGCTTGACGTGCTGGAACTCGATGATGTTCCAAAGCTGGCCCTCGAGCTTAAGGACGGTTCCGTTCTTGATGTCGTTAGTGGTTGCCACTGTATCCTCTTAGTTTCTCTCTGGTTCCATCAGGCCGGTGCTATCGGCCGGACGATCTATGCCGGGCCGGCATGCCAAGCGGGCCGCCAGCGCGTATTTGTCAAAAATCCAAGATCTATTCTACCGGTTCCGGCGGACAGCTGCCTGACGCAGGCTCAGGACTGCTGTTCCAGGACGTCCCTGGCGCGCTGCAACGCAACGGTGGAGGCATAGATGAGGGCCGCGTCGGCGGACCCGGCGACGCGCAGATCCAGCGCCTTGGCGAAGGATTCGACGGCGGCGCCAATGTTCCCGCCGGCGAAGTAGGACCGGCCGAGGTGCTGGCGGACGGCGGCCTCCTCCAGGGTGCCCTGGGTCTCGGCGAGGAGTTGGCGGAACACCTCCACCGCCCGGTCGAACCGGTTCGAGACCCGGAGCACGTCCGCCTCGAAGATCCGCAGCCGGAGCGAGCCGGGGTCCTTGTAGCGGGCCTCGGCGAGGAGCTCGGCGGCTTCGGCCGCGTGCCCTTCTACGAGCCGGACCAGGATCAGGTCCCCGGGGTCTGTCGAGGCCGCCAGGGCCTCGGCCATGATCTCGTCATTGACGATCTGGGGCATCAGGGACTGCGGGTTGATCCGGATCCCGGGAAATCCCGCGTCCGGCCACTCGCTCGTGCCGCCCTTGACCATGTGCATCAGGAGGCAATCTCCTGGTAGGCGGCAAACAGCAGGGACGTGTCCGGAACATCGAGGATGCCGGGCCGGCCAACGCCGTCGAGCACCACGAACCGCAGCAGGTCACCGCGGGATTTCTTGTCCCGGCGCATGCCGTCCAGGAGGGCCTGCCAGCGGTCGCGGCGGTACGTGATGGGAAGCCCGAGGCTTTCCAGGATGCTCCGGTGCCTGTCGGCGTCGGCGTCGCTGAGCCGGCCGACGCTGCGGGCGAGCTCGGCGGCGAACATCATGCCCACGGAGACGGCGGCGCCGTGCCGCCAGGAGTAGCGCTCGGCGAGTTCGATTGCGTGGCCCAGGGTGTGGCCGTAGTTCAGGATCTCGCGCTGGCCGGTTTCCTTCAGGTCCTCGGACACCACCCGGGCTTTGACGCTGATGGCGCGTTCGATCAGTTCGCGCAGGATGTCCGAGCGCGGATCGGAAACCGCGGACGGGTCCTTCTCGATCAGGTCCAGGATGGCCGGGTCGGCGATGAAGCCGCACTTGATGACCTCGGCCATGCCGGAGATGATCTCGTTCTTCGGCAGCGTCTCCAGCGTGTCGAGGTCCGCGAGGACACCGGCCGGCGGGTGGAACGCGCCCACCAGGTTCTTGCCCTCGGCGGTGTTGATGCCGGTCTTGCCGCCGACTGAGGCGTCCACCATGCCCAGCAGGCTCGTGGGCATGTGGATGACCTTCACGCCGCGCAGCCAGGTCGCGGCGACAAAGCCGGCCAGGTCGGTGACGGCGCCGCCGCCGACGGCGACGATGGCATCGGAGCGGGTGAAGTCGTTCTGCCCCAGCACCTGCCAGCAGAACGAGGCGACCTCGATGTGTTTGCCCTCTTCGGCGTCGGGGATTTCTGCGGTCAGCGCGGTGAACCCGGCGGCGGCCAGCTCTTCCCGGACGGTGTCCCCGGTCAACCGCAGCGCACGGGGGTGGATGACCAGGACGCGCTTGACGCGCTCACCCAGCAGGCCCGGCAGGCTTGCCAGGAGGCCGCGGCCCACTACGACGTCGTAGTTCTCACCCGGCGTTTGTCCGGTGACTTTGATGACGGTTGATTCGGTACTCACTATTCAACTTCCTTTGTCGACGCCGGAGTGGGCACCGCCGCGGCCTTAGCCGCGGCGCGCTCCCCCAGCGCATCTTCCAGCCGGTGAGCCAGCTCCGGAACGCTGCCGCGCCGGACATCGAGGACGAGGTCGGCGAGCCGTTCGTAGACCGGCTGCCGGGTGGCGAACAAGGTCCGCCACCGGCCCATGGCGTCGCCGGCCAGGAGCGGCCGGCCCGAATTTCTGGCGATGCGTTCCGCCACAGTCTCGGCGTCGCATTCGAGGTAAACAACGGTACAGCGGCCCAGGAGCTGCTGCGTACCGGAATCAAGGACGGCCCCGCCGCCGAGCGAAATGACGGCGGTGCCGCCCCGTGCCTCTTCGATGGCCTGGGCCACGGCCCGGGCCTCCATTTCGCGGAAGGCGTGCTCGCCACGGCTGGCGAAGATCTCGGCGATCGTCCCGTGCTGGGCCACCACGAGGGCGTCGGTGTCCATGAAGGCGCACCCCAAGTGCTCGGCGAGCTGCTGTCCGATCGCCGATTTGCCCACGGCCATCGGTCCGATCAGGACCACCGGTCCAACGTTATTTGCCGCGGGCGCCGCCGCGGCGGAGGGCCCGTCGGTTTTCCCGGCCGGCACTAGTGGCCGATCGAGTCCAGGGACGCCGGAATGCTGTCCAGGTAACCCTTGATGTTGCGCGCGGTCTCCTGCACGGAGTCACCGCCGAATTTTTCCGCGACCGCTTCGGCGATCACGAGGGCCACCATGGCCTCGGCCACCACGCCGGCGGCCGGCACGGCACAGACGTCGGAGCGCTGGTGGTGGGCCTTGGCGGCCTCCCCTGTGCTGACGTCGACCGTCCTGAGCGCGCGGGGTACGGTGGCGATCGGTTTCATGGCGGCACGGACGCGCAGGACATCGCCGATGCTCATGCCGCCCTCGATCCCGCCTGCGCGGTTGGAGGTACGGATGATCTTGCCGTCCGCGTCCTTGACGATCTCGTCGTGGGCGGCGGAGCCCCGGCGCGCGGCGGTAAGGAAGCCGTCGCCGACTTCAACGCCCTTGATGGCCTGGATGCCCATGAGGGCCGCCGCCAGACGCGAGTCGAGGCGCCGGTCCCAGTGCACGTAGCTGCCGAGTCCCGGCGGGAGGCCGTAGGCAAGCACTTCGACGACGCCGCCGAGGGTCTCGCCTTCCTTGTGCGCGACGTCGACCTCGGCCACCATGGCGTCCGAGGTTTCGCGGTCGAAGCAGCGCAGCGGGTCGGCATCCAAGGCGATCACGTTCCCCGGCACCGGCAGCGGCCGGCCCTCCGGCACGGCGACGCTGGCGATGGATACGGTGTGGGAGACGAGCTCGATGCCGAGCTGCTTGAGGAAGGCCGCGGCGACCGTGCCGAGCGCCACCCTCGTGGCCGTCTCGCGGGCGCTGGCGCGCTCCAGGACCGGGCGGGCCTCGTCGAAGCCGTATTTCTGCATGCCGGTGAAGTCTGCGTGGCCGGGCCGCGGGCGCGTCAGCGGGGCGTTCCGGGCCTGGTCGGCCAGGATTTCGGGCTCCACGGGATCGGAGGACATGATCTGTTCCCACTTGGGCCATTCGGTGTTGCCGACCTGGATGGCGACGGGGCCGCCCTGGGTCAGGCCGTGGCGGACTCCGCCGAGGATCGTGACCACGTCCTGCTCGAATTTCATCCGGGCGCCGCGGCCATAGCCGAGCCGGCGGCGGGCCAGCGCCTCGCTGATGTGGGCGCTGGTGAGTTCCACACCGGCGGGCACGCCTTCAATTATTCCGACCAGTGCCGGGCCATGGGATTCTCCGGCAGTCAACCAACGCAACATACATTCCATCCTGCCATGTCGGGCGGTTAGAACACCCGTCGGGGCGCCCCGACTGCGTCACACATCACATCTGTGACACCGGTAGGGAGGGCCTCGCCCAGCCCGGTGAAGTGCCGTACCTGCTCCACGGCCTGGTAGATCAGCATTTCCAGTCCGGGGACCACCGTGCCGCCGGCTTCCTGCCAGACCGCGGCGATCCGGCTGGGCCATGGATCATAGGCGACGTCCAGGAGGACGCCCGGGCTGCCATGCGGAGGCAGTTCTCCTGGACGTTTCGCCACCAGCTCTTCGGCCAGTGCGTCTGCCGCGCGCGGCGGCAGCGTGGAGATGACGACGTCGGCCGCGGCGACAGCAGCTGCCGCCCCGGCGAGGGGAAGCACCCGGATGGGGACGCCGACGGCGGCGGAGGCTGCGCGGGCCTCTGCCGCACGGCTGACATCGCGGACGAACACTTCGGCGGACACCGACCCCAATTCCTTGAGCGCCGCGATGGCTGCTGCCGCGGTCCCGCCCCCGCCGAGGATCACGGCGGTGGGCGCCGAGGCTGCCCCCGCGTGCCGGAGCGCGTTGACGATCCCGGTGACGTCGGTGTTGTACGCGACCAATCGCGTGTGGCCGGCACTGCCGCCGTCGGATTCGAACGCAACCGTGTTGACGACCCCGAGGGCGCGCCCCACGCCACGGACCTCGTCCACTTCCGCCACCATGGCCGATTTGAGCGGCATGGTGACCGACAGGCCGCGCCAGGAACCCTCAGCGCGCACCTCGTCCCTGACCTGCCTCATGAAATCGGGCAGGGCGGCCTCGGTCACGTCAATGGCGGAGTAGGCGATATCTACGCCCAGGTGGGCGTACGCGGCCCGGTGCAGCGCGGGCGACTTCGAATGGCTGATGGGATGCCCGAGGACGGCCGCCCGCAGCGTCATACGCAGCGTCCCGGGTTGGCCTCGCACCAGGCGTTGTACTGCGCCACGTAGCCGTTGTGTTCCGCCAGCGTCTTGGAGAACTTGGTCTCCTTGGTGTCCAGGTTGATGGTGACCCAGTAGAGGAAGCTGTTGGACTTGGGCTTGGCGGCGGCGTCAATGGCCGTCTTGCCGGGGGAACCGATGGGTCCGGCGGGCAGCCCCTGGTTGGCGTAGGTGTTGTAAGGGTTCGACTTGTCAGCCTTCTGGGCCTCGTCGATGTGGAAGCTGCGGATGCCCAGGCCGTAGGTGACGGTGGCATCGGACTGGATGAGCCCGTTGGTCTCGGTGTTGTTGGGCTTGAGGCGGTTGTAGATGGCGCCGGCGACGTCACCATATTCGGCCTGGCCACCTTCGGCCTGGACGATGCTGGCCACCGTCACGACGTCGTACTGTTTCGCGGGATCGGTAACGCCCTGGGCCTTGAGTTCATCCTGGGTGCTGCCGACGAGCTTCTGCAAAATGTCCTTGGCGGAGGAGCCCAACGGGAAGCGGTACTCCCCCGGCGCCAAGTAGCCCTCGAGGTTCTTGGCTTTGGCCGGGACACCGAACTGTGCGGGCGCATCGCTGAGCGCTTTCAGGTCCTGAACAGGAATCCCGGTGCCCTCGGAAATCGCTTGCAGGGATTCGCCGATCCGCAGCCCGGCGCTGAGCGCAAAGTACATGACCTTGCTCTGGCCCTTGTTGAGCAGGACATCCACGGCATCGGAGTTCTTCATTTCCTGGCGCATCGAGAACGTGCCGGGGTTCAGGGCACCGCCGGAAGCGGTGAACTCCTTGAGGAAGGTGTCCGCGTTGGCCACGACCTTTTTCGACTGAAGTTCGGTGGCCACGGACCGCGTTCCGGCGCCGGGTTCGATCGTGATGGTGACTTCACCGGTTCCGGGGCCGGGGTAGTCGGCCATGGTGTCTCCGCCGAGGAGGGGCTTGAGGAACTGTGCGCCGACGGCGATTGCGACGACGAAGACCGTCAGGGTCAGCACCAGTGCCAGGAAGCGGCGCCTACGGCGGACCTTCTTGGACGGTCCCTTGTCGTAGCGGGCTGCTCCGGCCATCAGCTCCTCGCCCGGGTCGCCGTGGTACTCGGCTTCCGGGTGCGGCTGTGCCTGGGGGTCACCGGAGTTGCCGTAGAGATGGTCGGCCTCGTCGTGGGGGTGCGGAGCGTAGCCATCGTGGACGCCGGCGTCATGGGCAGCCGCATCGTGGCTGGCCGCGTGGCCGAGCCCGCCCGCTGACGCATAGACGACGTCCTCGTGGCCAGCGTCTTCGCGGACGGGCTCGTCGCGGGAAGGTGCCTCGTGGCCTGGTACATCGCGGACAGGGATCAGCTGGGTGAAGTCTTCATGCACCGGCTCTTCACGCACGGCTTCTTCGCGCACCGGCTCTTCGTGCACCGGCTCTTCGTGCACGGGCTCTTCACGTACGGCTTCTTCGCGCACCGGCTCTTCACGCACCGGCCCTTCACGAACGGCTTCTTCGTGCACGGTCGGTGCCGCGTCGGGAAGTTCCGGTGCGGACTGCGGCAGGCTGTCCTCTGCCGGTGCCGGCGTTGGTGCCGGTGCCGGCGTCGGAACGTCCGGTCCCGCCTCAAAAGCCTGCGGCGGGATCACGTTGTGGCCCTGGGTGGCCAGAAGCTTTTCCCGGGCCCGGATTTCTTTGCGCGTCAGCGGTCGGCCGGCGCCACCAAGGGCGTCACCGGAGGAGTCATCACTGTTGACCGGGCTCACTGTAGCCTTCCATGTTCTGAAGAGTGCGTCTGTACTGCCGGGCCGGTCTGTGCGCCGCCTCCGGTCGGCCCCGGCGCAGACTCCGCGTACACGCGGTTTCCGACCTCCGTTCCCCTGGCCTTTTGCATATCAATCGCATGTTGCAGAATACCTGCCGCCGCAACCTGATCAACAACTGTACGGTGATTCCTGCTGCTCATGCCAGCTTCGTGCAGGTTGCGGTGGGCGCTCACGGTGCTGAGCCGTTCGTCAACCAGGCGCACGGGCACCTCGGATCCGGCGTCCTGCAGGGCCAGTACCAGCAGCTGTGCGTACTCGGTCGCCATCCTGGCGGAGGCGTGCTCTTCGCCTTTCATGGTGCGCGGCAGTCCCACGAAAATCTCCACGGCGCCCAGTTCCGCGGCCAGGGCGGCCAGGATTCGCACGTCGGTGTTCTTTTTCACGTTCCGCGCCAGAGTGCGCAGCGGCGTCGCCAGGATTCCGTCGGGGTCGCAGACGGCTACGCCCACACGGACGGTGCCGACGTCCACCCCGAGCTTCACGCCCCGGGGATAGACGCCGGCCACAGCAGCTTCAGACACGTGGGATCCGCTATCGCCTGGTAATGGCGTCCACGACAGCGCCGAGGGCAGCACCGACCTTGGCGGCGTCGGTCCCGCCGCCCTGGGCGACGTCGTCCTTGCCGCCACCACCGCCGCCGAGGATGCCTGCGGCGAGGCGCACCAGGGCACCGGCCTTGACTCCGGCTGCCCGGGCGGCTTCGTTGGTGGCGATCAGGATCACGGGACGGTCGTTGCTGACACCGGCTACCGCGACGGCGGCGGGCTCGGACCCGAGACGCGTCCGCAGGTCCAGGGCCAGGCCGCGCAGGTCGTCCGCGCCGCTGACCTGGCCGGCGTCGTGCGCGATGACCTTGACGCCGGCGGCATCCTGGGCGGTGCCGACCAGCTGGGCTGCGGCGGCCGTGAGCTGCTCCTTGCGCAGCCGCTCGAGTTCCTTCTCGGCCGTCTTGAGCTTGGTCAGGGTGCTGGAAATCCGGTCCGCGAGCAGCCCGGAGGGAACCTTCAGCATTTCCGTGAGCTCGGTGACGAGCGCCCGCTCCGCGGCCAGGTGCCGGAACGCGTCCATGCCCACGAAGGCTTCGACACGGCGGTTTCCTGAGCCGACCGACTGTTCGCCGAGCAGTGACAGGCTGCCGATCAGCGAGGTGTTCTCGACGTGGGTGCCGCCGCAGAGTTCCCGGGACCAGGCGCCGTCGATTTCCACGACGCGGACCTCGTTGCCGTAGTTCTCGCCGAACAGTGCCATGGCGCCGAGCGCCTTGGCCTCGGCGAGCCCCATGATCCTGGTTTCCACCTGGAAGTTGTTGCGGATGGCGATGTTGGAGACTTCCTCGATCTCGGACCGGGTGGCGGCGCTCAGGCCCTCACCCCAGGCGAAGTCGAAGCGCAGGTAGCCGGCCTTGTTGAAGGAGCCGCGCTGCAGGGCCTCCGGGCCGAGGATCTGGTGCAGGGCAGCGTGCACAATGTGCGTGCCGGTGTGGGCCTGCTCAGCGGCGTGGCGGCGTTCCCGGTCCACGGCGGCCTGAACCAGCGAGTCGGCACCGATTTCGCCTTCGCGGACGATTGCCTTGTGGACGCTGAGGCCCTTGACGGGGCGCTGGACATCCAGGACCTCGACGACGAAGCCGTCGCCGGTGATCAGCCCGGTGTCGGCAGCCTGGCCGCCGGCTTCGGCGTAGAACGGCGTCTCGGCCAGGACCAGTTCGATTTCATCGCCGGTCGAGGCCTGGGCGACCTTCCGGCCGCCGGAGAGGATGCCGCGGACCTTGGACTCGCCCTGGAGCTCGGTGTAGCCGGTGAAGACTGTCTCGCCGGCGGACAGCAGCTCCTGGAACGCGCTGAGGTCAGCGTGCGACCCCTTCTTGCCCTTGGCGTCGGCCTGGGCGCGCTGGCGCTGCTCGAGCATGAGCTTGCGGAACTCGGGCTCGTCGACTTTCAGCCCGGCCTCTTCGGCCATTTCCAAGGTGAGGTCGATCGGGAAGCCGTAGGTGTCATGCAGGGCAAAGGCGTCGGCGCCGGAGAGCGGCTGGTTGGCGGCCTTGGATTCCTTGACGGCGTCCTCGAGGCGGGCGGTGCCGGAGGCGATGGTGCGCAGGAACGCCTTCTCTTCGGCGTAGGCAATCCGGCTGATGCGTTCGAAGTCGGTCTCGACGATCGGGTAGACACCCTTCATGGCGTCCCGCGAGGCCGGCAGCAGTTCCGGCAGGCAGGCTTTTTCGACGCCGAGCAGGCGCATGGAGCGGACGGCCCGGCGGATCAGGCGGCGCAGCACGTAGCCGCGGCCCTCGTTGGAGGGGGTCACGCCGTCGGCGATCAGCATGAGGGCCGAGCGGATGTGGTCGGCAACGACGCGCATGCGGACGTCGTCAGTGTGGTGCGGGTCCTCGGCGGACTCCGCGGAGGTGTATTCCCGGCCGGAGAGGGCCGCGGCCCGGTCGATCACGGGGCGGACCTGGTCCGTCTCGTACATGTTCTCGACGTCCTGGAGGATCATCGCGAGGCGCTCCATGCCCAGGCCCGTGTCGATGTTCTTCTTGGGCAGTTCTCCGGTGATGTCGAAATCCACCTTGGAGCGGACGTTGTCGATCTGGTACTGCATGAACACGAGGTTCCAGATCTCGACGTAGCGGTTTTCATCGGCGATGGGGCCGCCCTCGACGCCGTAGGACGGGCCGCGGTCGTAGTAGATCTCCGAGCAGGGACCGGCGGGGCCGGGCTGGCCGGTGGACCAGTAGTTGTCGGACTTGCCCATGCGCTGGATCCGCTCGGCCGGCATGCCGGTGTTCTTCAGCCACAGCTGCTCGGCCTCGTCGTCCTCTTCATAGACGGTGACCCAGAGCCGCTCCGGCGGCAGTCCGTACCCGCCGTCGTCCACGCTGGTGGTCAGGAGCTCCCACGCGAACTTGATGGCGTCTTCCTTGAAGTAGTCGCCAAAGGAGAAGTTGCCGCACATCTGGAAGAACGTGCCGTGGCGGGCGGTTTTGCCCACTTCCTCGATGTCACCGGTCCGGATGCACTTCTGCACACTGGTGGCCCGCTGGTAGGGGGCCTCCTCACGGGCGGTCAGGTACGGGATGAACGGGACCATGCCGGCGACCGTAAACAGCAGGGACGGGTCGCTGGAGACCAGGGAGGCGGAGGGGACGGCGGTGTGCCCCTTGCTGACAAAAAAGTCGATCCAGCGCTTGGTGATCTCCTGCGACTTCATGAGCTGTTTTCTTACCCTTCAATATTCACTGCGTTATGTGGCCCGCGTCTGTGCTGCGCGGGACAAGCTGAGGACCGGCACTGATCCGGGCCCGTCAATCTGGTACCCGTCACCGGGGGCGTCGGCGCGCCGTCACCCCCGGTGACGGGCACCTTACTTACTAATTCTCTCCCGGCTAGCGCCGGACCGCATCCCGGCGGGCGACAGTGCCGCCGGCGGCGAGGTCCGTTGCCGTCTCGATCCCGAGGGCCGTGCGGAGTTCTGACTCCCGCTCGCCCATGCCATCGCGGACCGCATCGGCGAAGTCGAGCAGGCCGTCCGTCAGCCGTCCGACGGCCCGGTTCAGGCCTTCGGGGCCGAGGGCGGACTGCGCTTCGGTGACTTTGCGGAAGGCGATAACGCCGATCGCGACGCCGATTCCCATCCAGATGATTCTGTTCATGTCAGGTGCTCCCGGAGGGTTTAGCGGCTGCGGCGGCCGGTGGCGGGCTTTTTGCGGGTGCTGAAGGCGGAGCGCACGCCGTAGCTGAAGGCTGCCACCTTGATCAGCGGCGAGCCCACGGTGGCGGCCATGAGCGAGGACAGCGCCGAGATGTTGGCGGAGGCGTCCGAGACGTTCGAGGAGATGCCGTCAACCTTCTTCAGCTGCTCGTTGGTGGTGGTCACCGTCGCGGTGACCTCGTCCATGAGCGGGGTGGCGCCGTCGCTGATGGAGCGGATGGTGGTCCGCATTTCGTCGAACACTCCCCCGAGCTTCAGGATCGGCACGGCGAGCAGCAGGACCAGCAGTGCAAACACTCCAGCCGCGATCAGGCCGGCAATATCGCCACCAGACATAGACACTCATCTCCTTGAACTGCAGTGGATACCTGCTTGTTGCGTCGGGTTCCGACGGTTTCGCCGACAGTTAAATCCGGCAAGCCGAACCGGCTCCCGGGGAACTCCCCCAAGTACCTTACATACAAAGAAGCCCGCGGCGCTTGCCACGGGCTTCTTTGTAGGTGATGCCTTTTGAATTAGCGTGCGTAGAATTCCACGACGAGCTGCTCTTCGCAGGTCACGGGGATCTCGGAGCGCTTGGGGCGACGCACCAGGCGGGCCTGCAGGGCGTCAAGCTTGACGTCCAGGTAAGCCGGAACGATCGGCAGGACGTCGCGGTGAGCGCCGGCTGCTGCAACCTGGAACGGAGGCATGGTCTCGCTGCGGCTGTGAACGTGGACCAGCTGGCCCTCGCCGACGCGGAAAGACGGGCGGTCAACGCGGATGCCGTCAACGAGGATGTGGCGGTGCACAACCAGCTGGCGGGCCTGGGCGATGGTGCGGGCGAAGCCAGCACGCAGCACGAGGGCGTCGAGACGCATTTCGAGCAGTTCGATCAGGTTTTCACCGGTCAGGCCCTTGGTGCGGCGTGCTTCTTCGAAGGCACGGGTCATCTGGGCTTCGCGGATGCCGTACTGGGCGCGCAGACGCTGCTTTTCGCGCAGACGTACGGCGTAGTCGGAGTCCTGCTTCTTGCGGGCACGGCCATGCTCACCGGGGCCGTACGGGCGGCGCTCCATGTACTTGGCGGCCTTGGGGGTCAGAGCGATGCCGAGTGCACGCGAAAGGCGTGCGGTACGGCGAGCACGAGTGTTGTTAGCCACTTGTGTCCTTCCAATATCTGCGGTGTGTCAGTGTTACTGGCCTCCACGATGGAGAGCATCGGCCAACCGCTGCCTTTTGCTACTGGGCACAGGGCAACCCTCATCGAACCGAAGTTTCCATGGATTGTGCGTCCGTGCCTTGCCAGACAACGATCCAGCCTACCAGATCCGGCCGGCGGACCGAACTCAGATTCTGGCGTGCGCTCCCCGGACACCGCTGCGCCCGAAGGACGCCGCGCCCAGGAATTCCACGGCCACGAACGGTTTCGGGCCCACCACCCATTCGTCGTGTCCCGGCGGAATCGCGTAGGTGTCGTTGGCGTGGATCGTGGAGCGCAGCCCTTCGGCCGTTTCGACTTCCATTTCACCGGAGATGCAGAAGCCGAGATGGTGGTGCAGGCAGACGTCGGTCCGCTCGTAGGGTCTGGTGTTCTCCGACCACCGCCAGCCCGGGCCCAGGATCAGCCGGGCCACCGAGTAGTCGTTCACTGTGCAGAGGTCGAATTCGGCCTTGTCCGGGCACCGTTTCTTGTCCGGCACATCGAAGGACTTCACTGCCATGGCTGTAACGAAGTTGATACTCATGGGACACCTGCCGGGGACGGGACGGGAACGCTCGCGCTGGATGAGCTGGGATGGAGCGAAGCCAGCTGCCGTTCCGGGGTCCGGAACGAGGGAGCCAGCGATGTGACCGCGCTGTCCCCTGCGCCGCACGGACGGTCAGCAGATCCATGCCGCCGTAATTCCACGTTAGACCTCTTGGCCCCTATGTCAACGGCGGATTCCGGCGCCACGGGCCGCCGCCGACCAGCCGCAGGTCACGGGCGTTCACTTGCCGCCCACGTGCCTTTCAGGTGCCGCGGATGATCCTCCGAAGCCGCTCGAGCCGGGTGGCAATGTCGCGTTCGGCCCCGTTGCCGGTGGGTTCGTAGTAGTTGCGCCCGACGAGGTCGTCCGGCGGGTACTGCTGCGTGGCGACGGCGTGCGGGGCATCGTGGGCGTACTTGTAGCCCTTGCCGTGGCCGAGCTGTTTCGAGCCCGGGTAGTGGGCATCGCGAAGGTGGGCGGGGATGCCGTTCCCGAGCCCGGCTCGGACGTCGGCGATCGCCTGGTTAATGCCCATGTACGCGGCGTTGGACTTCGGCGCGGTGGCCAGATGCACCACGGCCTCGGCGAGGATGATGCGGCCTTCCGGCATGCCGATCAGCTGTACGGCCTGGGCCGCCGCGACGGCGGTCTGCAGCGCAGTCGGGTCAGCCATGCCGACGTCCTCGGCCGCCGAGATCACGATCCTGCGGGCCACGAACCGGGGGTCCTCACCCGCCTCCAGCATCCGGGCAAGGTAGTGCAGCGCGGCATCGACGTCGGAACCCCGGATCGACTTGATGAACGCGCTGGCGACGTCGTAATGCTGGTCCCCGGCCCGGTCGTAGCGGACGGAGGCGACATCCAGGGCGCGCTCCGTGTGCTTGAGCTCGATCTTCACCGGGGCCGCCTCGGGCGCCCCGCTGGCTGTGCCGGCTACGACTGCGTCAGTGTCGTCCGCGTCCCCGAACGCGACGCCCGCCGCCGCCTCGAGCGCGGTCAGCGCACGCCGGGCGTCCCCGCCGGAGAGCCGGACGAGGTGTGCCAGGGCCTCGTCGCTGAGTTCCACTTTGCCGCCGAGCCCGCGGTCATCCGTTGCGGCCCGCAGGAGAAGGCCCTCGACGTCGGCGTCGGTGAGCGGTTTCAGGGTCAGCAGCAGCGAGCGGGACAGCAGTGGGGAAACGACGGAGAAGGAGGGGTTTTCGGTGGTCGCGGCGACCAGGACCACCCAGCGGTTCTCGACGCCGGGCAACAGGGCGTCCTGCTGGGCCTTGTTGAAGCGGTGGATCTCATCCAGGAAGAGGACGGTGGTGGTCTTGAACAGGTCGCGCGCGGTCAGGGCTTCGTCCATCACGCGGCGGACGTCCTTGACGCCGGCGGTGATGGCGGAGAGCTCGACGAACTTCCGCCCTGGGCCCTTGGCAATCACATGGGCAAGGGTGGTCTTGCCGGTACCCGGAGGACCCCAGAGGATCAGTGAACTGGGACCCGCGGGGCCGGTGGCGTCCGTGCCGGCGGCGAGCTGGCGCAGCGGCGAGCCTTGGCCGAGTAGGTGCTGCTGGCCCACGACATCATCGAGGGTGCGGGGCCGCATCCGGACGGCGAGGGGGCTCCGCGGGGAGACCCGGCGGCTCTCGCCGGTCTGGTCAGCGTCGCCGTCATCCTCGGTAGCGGCGCCGCCGTCCCGCCCTGCGCCAAAGAGATCATCCACATAGATAGGCTACTTCTAGTTCCCGCCTGTCCAGACACCCTCATAACGGAGACCCCGCCATGACAATCCCCGACACCCGTGTGGCCTTCGTCTCCGGCGACCGGCTGCCGGGCTGGGTGGACCGCTTCGCCGCGAGCCACGGCGCACTGGTGGAGGAGGAGCTCGACGCAGGTCTGCAGCTGCGCGCCGCCGACGGGGCCGTGGCTCTGCTCCAGGCGCCATGGCCGGTGGACGGCCGTCCTGGGCGCGGCGGCGACGCCGTCGCCCGCCTCGCTTCCCTGGCCTCCCAGTCGCGGGGCATCGGGGCGGTATTGGTCCGCCGCGGCGGTTACTCGGTGGCGGTGGTGAGCGGCGGCGCCGTGCTCGCGTCGAAGACCGGTACACGGCATGTCCAGTCCCGGACGGCTGCGGGCGGCTGGTCGCAGCAGCGCTTTGCCCGGCGCCGGGCGAACCAGGCCGATGCGCTGGTGGAGGCCGTTGCGGAGCATGCCGGGCGGATTTTCGCGGAGCACCCGATCGAGTATCTGGCTCCCGGCGGCGACCGGACCCTTGCCGAGCAGGTCCTCGCCGAACCGGTGCTGAAGCAATACGCGGCACGGCCGAGGCTGGCGTTCCTCGACGTCCCGGATCCGCGCGCCGCAGTGCTGAAGAAGGCGGCCACGGACCTGTGCGCGGTGCGCATCCTGGTGACGGATCCACCGGAGTAGGGACGGCTTGAGCAACGGCCCTACCGCCACCTGTTACGGACTGTCCGGCAGCCCGCGCGCAGGAATCAGCCGTGGTGTCGGCGGGACTGCCAGGCCGAGTAGATCAGCCACCCCAACCAGATGCCCGATGAACAATCCGTTTACGGAACCCACTACGGGACCTTTTGGCCCGCTCTGTGACTTAGAGCCGCTGTGAAGGGAAATTACGTCTGCAGCAAGGTCTCCAGGTGGGCCGTTCCGAACCCTCTGGGCACGGTCAGCTAGGCTCCGGACTATGCCTTCCTCCTGGACCGTTCTGATCTCACTTCACGCAATCGCCGCCAGCTACTCACTGATTTTCGGAGCCATGAACCTGCTGCGCAGGACAAAAGGCGGCCGCGTTCATCGGATCGTGGGCCGAATCTGGGCTGCTTCCATGTATGTCGTGGTGCTGACCTCGTTTGGAATCAGAACCATCGACGGCGGGTTCAATTGGCTCCACGCACTCTCAGTGCTGACGTTCTTCACACTAACAGCGGGACTGTGGGCCATCTGGAAGAGAAACATCAGGGCCCACCGCAGTTTCATGACGGGCAGCTACTTCGGTCTGATCGGCGCCTTTGTGGGCGTTCTGGCAGTGCCCTCGCGCCGCATTCCCCAGCTCGCCATCCACGAGCTCCCGCTGTTGGGTTTGTTGATCCTGGTCCTGCTGGGCACAGCCGCACTCACTCTCATCGGCATCGCCCAGCTCCGCAAAGCACAGACGGTCCCCATCACCTAGTCCGGCCGGACACTCGCGGTATGGGGACCAAGAGCCGGAACAGGAAATTGCCTTATTCGTGGAGCTGGCAGCGAGTTCCTGGCGCCTCGAAGTTTCGTAAGCCGATTGGCTCCCGTACCTAGAACACTGGCGTCCCTGAACTAAATTGTAAGGATAAGGAAACCATGCAGCGAGACCAACCAGTTGTCAGTTGGGAAAGTGCCCTGATGCGCACTGTAGAAGGTTCGTTCTACCGTGCTGTGGATCCTGCCTACCGTGACGCGGCTCTTGCGGGATCTCGGTCTGCTGGCCGGTATTCGCCGCCAGAGGTCCCAACGCTGTACCTAAGTTCGTCACCTGAAGGTGTCGCCGCTGCAATGATCGCCCACACTGACGAACGCACTCCCGGTCGTGAGGTGTTGCAGTTCAATGTAGAGGCCAACCGTATTGTAGATCTTCGTGATCACGAAGCTCTGAAGTCCGTTGGAATCAGTCCCGCGGACGCCGCGGCGGACTGGCAACGAGCTGTTGCTGCGGGTGGAACGCCTCCGTCGTGGAAAGTTCGAGAGGCTCTGCAGAGTTTGGGCGCCAATGGACTAATCGACCCTTCACGCAAACGGCCGCAGCTCTGGCACCTAACGCTCTTCAACTGGAACGCTGATGGCGCTTCAAGTGTTCGGGTAGTTTCTCTCCGGTAGCGGATCCGTTTGCTCGTGGCCTACGCGCCATTCGGAGACTGTCTGGTAACCCTCGCCTTCGTCGATCGCGTGAGCTGCATCGACGGTGCCGAGGGGCACGACGCGAACCTCGGCAACTTCTGTGATGCAAACGGGCCGCCCTAACGAGTCAACGACCACACCGCGTTCACCGACGACCGGCAACTGCTCGGTCAGGCACAGTCGGTCAGGCACATTGGAGCAGGAGCCATTCCGAATAGGGGTCGGCCGGGGTTGCTGGCCAGTACGGATCATCTGTGTCCGCCTCGGGCAGTGGATGCCCGGCGGTGAATTGGTGCCAGTCCGGGAAGGGGTCCGGGGGCAGGCCTGGGCCCGGATCCGCGGGCTGGCCTTGATCGGGGCCTGTGTCGGTGTCGGGGTCGGGTTCCGGGCCGGGTTCGTCCGTGGCCTGGATGTGGGGCAGCCAGTCCTCGGGCCAGTGGGGTGGGTCCCAGTCCTGGTGTTCGCTGGGATAGTGCCGTCCGGACGGGGAGGTCCAGCCCGGCGGGTGGTCTTTGCTGGCCCGGGACGGTGTCCAGGCGGAGGCGTGTTTGAGCCGGTGGTGTTTCGGGCAGGGCTGGCCCAGGTTCGAGATACCGGTGGTGCCGCCGTCGGCCCAGGCCAGGAGGTGGTCTGCCTCGTTGTCCAGGGAGTGGTTGGCGCAGCCGGGGAACGGGCATCGGCCGTCGCGGAGCCGGAGCCAGTGGCGCTGGGCCGTCGTGAGCCGGTAGCTGGTCCGGCCGATTTCCAGCGGGGCGCCGTCCCGGGGGTCGGTCAGGACCCGGTGGAAGGAACCGGCGCCGTCGGCGATGAGGCGGCGGGCCATCGAGGGCGGGATCGGCCCGTGCCCGTCCAGGACGGCCGGTTCGTCGGTGGCGCCGAGCAGGGCCAGGACCGGGACGGTGACCAGGACCTGCGCCCGCGGGACCGGAACAAGCCCACCCGCCCCCGC
>NZ_JBFTKI010000013.1:0-112072 GCF_056395875.1 Arthrobacter sp. 05T45
GCATTAGCGTGAGACATTGAGGACCTCCTGGTCGCTGCAGCGGTTGTCTAAGCAACTCCACTGTGCAACCGGAGGTCCTCACCTTTAGGTCAACGACTCCAGCGAGTCATTACATTCACCGAACCAACGTCCCTGGGCAGTACAACTAGCCCTGCCGCGCGAATCAGGACTGGACATGTCCCGGGGTGGCCGAAGCCGCGGCAGCCTTGCGTCCGAGTAACACGGCGGCGACGCCGGCCACGACGCTCAGCGCCAGAAGGACCCAGCCGGCCACGGTGAGCCCGGAGGCCAGGGCGACCTGAGCGCCGTCGAGAGTGTCGGCGGACATCATTTCATCGATCACCGTGTTGCCCCACAGCCGGACCGCAGCAAAGAGCAGCGGCAGCGACCACAGCGCCCAGCGCAGGGATTTCCGGGCCACGTTGGTTCCGATCAGCAGCAGCCAGGTGAAGCCAAAGATCAGCGGGAAGAGCATCCCGGCCGTCTTGTGGACATAGTTCAGCTGGCCCCGGGCATCGGCGTCCATGGCCGCGCGCAAATGCTCCACGAACCCCAGGTCAAAGCCGCCCACCAACGAGTCGGGCATTGCCTGGCCGCCCGACAACTGGGTGAGTTGGTTGAGGGTGAGCAGGTGCAGATACCAGAACAGGAACAGGCTGGCCACGACCCCGGCGATGACAATCAAGTTGCTGTTGCTCTGTGCCTTCTGCGGTGTCCGGCTGGTGGTCGGATTGATCACGGGAGGGAGATGGTGCTGGGGGACCGCCGCGTTGGCGCCGTGCTTTTTGATCCGCTGCGCGGGTGTCTTGGCCATGGCTCCATTATCGCCCGTCCTGCACACCCCTCCGCGCCGCCGTCTGCCCGGGTGCCCGCGCCGGCTGTTCACTGCCAGCGGGCGCCGATAGTCTGGGACGCGTGACCGAACTAGGAAAACACCGGCTCGGCCGGCACAGCACCGCAGATCTCGACCCCTCACTGGATGACTACCAACTGGCCGAGGCCCTGGTCCGCGAGGCCGGTACCCTGGCGCTGTTGATGCGGCAGGCCGGGCTTGAAGGCAGGCAGAAGACGTCGGTCTCGGACGTGGTCACGGCCGCCGACCACGCCGCCGAGTCCTACGTGCTGGAACAGCTTCGGCGCTGCCGCCCCGATGACGCCGTCCTGGGCGAGGAGGGCGCCTCTGTGGCGGGCAGCAGCGGCCGGACCTGGGTCATTGACCCCGTCGACGGGACCTTCAACTTCCTGCATGGATCCACGTACTGGTGCTCGGCCATTGCCCTGAAGGATTCCTCCGGTGCAGGGCTCGGCGCCATCTTCCAGCCGGAGGAGGACAAACTCTGGCTGGGCGGGACGTCCCGTGCGGCGACGCTCAATGGCGAAAAACTGGTCACCTTCCTGCCCGGCGCGTCCGGTGGCACCGGACGCTCCGACACGCCGCTGGCTGATCTCGGCGCGGCAACCTACATCCACCCGACGTGGCTTGCCGATCCGATGTGTGCCATGCCCTGGCACGCGGCAGCGACGTCGGCGGCCGCGCTGCGCATGTTCGGGTCCGGCTCCTGCGACCTCGGCCGGGTCGCGGACGGAGAGCTCGGCTGCTGGTTCCAGCACAGCTGCCCCGAGTGGGACTGGCTGCCCGGGAAGGCGATCGTGGAGGCGGCCGGCGGCGCGACCGACGTCGTGCGCGTCAACGGACTCGACTGGTTCATCGCGGGAGGCACGACGGCGGTCCAGCAGTTGCGCGCCGCGCTCAGCTCCGGGGGCGTCGGCTAGCTTCCCGCCTGCCGGACCTCCCCGCGGGACATGCTCATTGTTCGCTGTTAGGAGTGGGCACACGGGGAGTATGTCCAGTGGTCACGGGTGGCGGAGGACATGTCCGTTCGTCCGTGCCATGTCCGTGGGACATGCCCAGTCTTCCCGACAACCTCCGCGGGGCATGCTCATTTTTCGCTGTCAGGAGCGGGCACAAAGGGAGTATGTCCAGTGGTCACGGGTGGCGGAGGACATGTCCGTTGGGCAGAGCTGTGTCCGTAGCGCATGATCATTCTTCAGAACAACCCGGGTCTTCCCCGGGACAGCCTCCGCGGGGCATGCTCATTCTTCGAGGTCAGGACTGGGCGCAGGGGGATTATGTCCACTGGGCGCGGGCAGGGGAGGGCATGTCCCGACGGGCGGACACGGCTGTCAGCGCCACCGCCTAGACTTAGATACACCATGGATATGTTGTTTGACCCTTACGCCGACGGACCCTTCCAAGCTGCCTCCAAGGCGGCGGCAGGCACTAAATCGCGCTCCGGGTCCGGCCTGGCGGGCCTGGATTCCGGACCGGATTCCGCCCCGCACGGCGGAAGCCCGCACGGCGGTAGCCCGCACGGCGCCGCCCCGCACGGCGGCAGCGCACACGGCGACGGCCCTGACGGCGGCTGGGACCGCCCGCAGCTTCCGAACGCCGGCGAACTCCTCGAGGGGCTGAACCCCCAGCAGGAAGAAGCGGTCAAGCACGCCGGCAGTGCCCTGCTGATTGTCGCCGGCGCCGGGTCGGGCAAGACCCGCGTGCTCAGCAACCGGATCGCCTACCTGATCGCCACGAGGCGGGCGCACCACGGCGAGATCCTGGCCATCACCTTCACCAACAAGGCCGCGGCCGAAATGCGGGAACGGATCGAGGCGCTGGTCGGCGGCCGGGCCAAGACCATGTGGATCTCCACCTTCCACTCCTCCTGCGTCCGGATCCTGCGCCGCGAGGCCAAGAACGTCGGGCTCAACTCCAACTTCTCGATCTACGACTCCGCCGACTCGCTGCGCCTGATCACCCTGGTCGCCAAGAACCTGGACCTTGACCCCAAGCGCTTCGCGCCCAAGGCCATCCAGCACAAGATCTCCGCGCTCAAGAACGAGCTGATCGACGCAGACAGCTATTCCTCCAGCGCCAACTACAACGATCCCTTCGAGCAGGCCGTCGCCGAGGTCTTCAAGGGCTACACCCAGCGCCTGCGCCAGGCCAACGCCATGGACTTCGATGACCTGATCGCCGAGACCGTCTACATGTTCCGGGCCTTCCCGGCGCTCGCCGACTCCTACCGGCGCCGCTTCCGGCACGTCCTCGTGGACGAATACCAGGACACCAACCACGCCCAGTACGCCCTGGTGCGCGAGATCGTCGGCGAGGGCCCCGACGCGGCCGAGCTCACCGTCGTCGGCGATTCAGACCAGTCCATCTACGCCTTCCGCGGCGCGGACATCCGCAACATCGTGGAGTTCGAGAAGGACTACCCGGACGCCCGCACCATCAAGCTCGAGCAGAACTACCGCTCCACCCAGACCATCCTCAGCGCCGCCAACTCGGTGATCTCCCGCAACCCCAACCGGCCGGAGAAACGGCTCTGGACGGCCGAGGGCGACGGCGAGAAGATCGTGGGCTACGTCGGCGAGAACGAACACGACGAGGCCCAGTTCATCGCCAAGGAAATTGACCGGCTCCAGGATGAGGGCAACCTGCGCCCCGGCGACGTGGCCATTTTCTACCGCACCAACGCCCAGTCCCGCTCGATCGAGGACGTCCTGGTCCGCGTGGGCCTGCCCTACAAGGTGGTCGGCGGCACCCGCTTCTACGAGCGCAAGGAGATCAAGGACGCCCTCGCCTACCTGCGCGTCCTGGTCAACCCGGACGACGACGTCAACCTCCGCCGCATCCTCAACGAACCCAAGCGCGGGATCGGTGACCGAGCCGAGGGTGCCGTCGCCGCCCTGGCGGAGCGTGAGCGCACCTCCTTCATGGCCGCCGCGCGGCGCGCCGATGAAGCCCCGGGCATGGCGACGCGTTCGGTCAACGCCGTGCTGGGCTTCGTGAAACTCCTCGACGACCTCGCCGAGGTCGCTTCCGGCTCCGGCGCGGCCGCGGCCCTCGAAGCCGTGCTCGAACAAACCGGCTACCTTGCCGGGCTGCGCTCCAGCACCGACCCGCAGGACGAGTCCAGGGTGGAGAACCTCGCCGAACTGGTCGCCGTCGTCCGGGAATACGAACGCGACAATCCCGAAGGCTCGCTCGGAGCCTTCCTGGAGCAGGTCTCCCTCGTGGCCGACGCCGACCAGATCCCGGACGCCCCCGGCGGTGACGCCGAAAACCTGGCGGCCGCCGTCGCCGAAGCCAAGCGGCTCGGCGTCGTGACCCTGATGACGCTGCACACCGCGAAGGGCCTGGAATTCCCGGTCGTGTTCCTGACCGGCATGGAACACGGGCTGTTCCCGCACCAGCGCTCCGCCACCGATCCCAAGGAACTGGCCGAGGAACGCCGGCTGGCCTACGTGGGGCTGACCCGTGCCCGTAAGCGTCTCTACCTGACCAGGTCCGAGGTCCGCAGCATGTGGGGCCAGAGCCAGTACAACCCCGCGAGCCAGTTCATCGAGGAGATCCCGGCCGAGCTCGTCGAGTGGAAGCGCGAAGGCGCCAGCCGCCAGAGCGGAGGCTGGGGGAGCGGTGCCGGGATCGGGTCCAGCCGCTACGGCGGATCGTTCTGGGGTGCCGGGACAGCCCGCGGCGCCGCGGCCAGCCCGTCCGCCGGCTTCAACGCCGACGTTCCCGCCGCGGTGGCCAAGAACAGGGTCCAGCCGCAGAAGGAAGTTGTCGCCGTCAGCGTGGGGGACAAGGTCAACCACACCAGCTTCGGCAACGGCACCGTCCTGGCGGTGGAGGGCGCCGGGGACAAGACGGTCGCCAAGGTCAAGTTCGACATCGGCGAGAAGCGGCTGCTGCTGCGCTACGCGCCGCTGACCAAGCTGGACGCCTAACTGACCGCGTAGCTGGACGTTTGGCTGAAGACCCGGCGGGAGTCCGGAGACCGGTCCGCCAGCACCCCGTGCAGCCGGATGCACGGGCGTTCGCCGTACTTTACGAACGCGGGTCTGGCACGGCCGCGCCGGCCTTCGGAGCGCCGTCGGACACCCCAAAAACCCCGTAATCTAGCGGTTTTTCTACGCTCCATAGAATAGTGTCCTTACTCACATAACCGGTACTCTGGAACGGGCTGGTCCGATCGAAGGACTAGAGTTCCCAAAGGAGCATTGCGCCGTGTGGCTCGTTTCCAAGCTTGTCGCAGGGTGCGTTTATTCCGCAGCCCGGTAACCGCGAGTACGTGGGGTCCGGCTGTACAGAAACTACTTCGACGTAGAAGGACACTAAACCGTGGACCTGTTTGAATATCAGGCGCGCGATATGTTCGAGGCGCACGGTGTACCCGTGCTTGCTGGCATCGTGGCGCACACCCCTGAAGAAGCAAAGGCAGCTGCCGAGAAAATCGGCGGCGTAACTGTCGTAAAGGCGCAGGTCAAGGCCGGAGGCCGCGGCAAGGCCGGCGGCGTCAAGGTCGCGAAGACCGCTGACGAAGCGTTTGAACACTCCACCAACATCCTCGGGATGGACATCAAGGGCCACACCGTGCACCGGGTGATGATCGCCCAGGGTGCAGACATCGCCGAGGAATACTACTTCTCCGTCCTTCTGGACCGGGCCAACCGCAACTACCTGGCCATGTGCTCGGTTGAAGGCGGCATGGAAATCGAGCAGCTCGCCGTTGAGCGCCCCGAGGCCCTGGCCAAGATCTCGATCGACCCGGCCGTGGGCATCGACCAGGCCAAGGCCGACGAAATCGTCGCCGCGGCAGGCTTCGCCGAGGAACTGCGTGGCAAGGTCGCCAGCGTAATCCTGAAGCTCTGGGACGTTTTCAAGAAGGAAGACGCCACTCTTGTGGAGGTCAACCCGCTGGTCCTGACCGGCGCCGGCGACATCGTTGCCCTTGACGGCAAGGTCTCCCTCGACGAGAACGCCGACTTCCGCCACCCCAAGCACGCCCACCTTGAAGACAAGGACGCTGCTGACCCGCTCGAGGCCAAGGCCAAGGCGCAGGACCTCAACTACGTCAAGCTGGACGGCGAAGTCGGCATCATCGGTAACGGTGCCGGCCTGGTCATGTCCACCCTCGACGTCGTTGCTTACGCCGGCGAGAACCACGGCAACGTCAAGCCCGCGAACTTCCTGGACATCGGCGGTGGAGCTTCCGCCGAGGTCATGGCAGCAGGCCTCGACGTCATCCTGGGCGACCCGCAGGTCAAGTCCGTCTTCGTCAACGTCTTCGGCGGCATCACCGCCTGTGACGCCGTCGCCAAGGGCATCGTCGGTGCACTGGCCGAGCTGGGCCACTCCGCGAACAAGCCGCTGGTAGTCCGCCTCGACGGCAACAACGTTGAGGAAGGCCGCCGCATCCTGGCCGAGGCCAACCACCCGCTGGTTACCCTGGCCGCCACCATGGACGAGGGCGCCGACAAGGCTGCCGAGCTCGCCAACGCAGCGAAGTAGAGGGACTCGACTATGTCTATTTATTTGAACAAGGACTCCAAGGTCATCGTCCAGGGCATCACCGGCGGCGAAGGCACCAAGCACACCGCCCTGATGCTCAAAGCCGGCACCAACGTTGTGGGCGGCGTCAACGCCCGCAAGGCCGGCACCACGGTCCTGCACGGCGACGCCGAGATCACCGTCTTCGGCACCGTCAAGGAAGCCATGGCCGAGACCGGCGCTGACGTTTCCATCGTCTTCGTGCCGCCGGCCTTCACCAAGGACGCCGTCGTTGAAGCCATCGAGGCCGGCATCGGCCTCGTCGTTGTCATCACCGAAGGCGTGCCGGTCCAGGACTCCGCCGAATTCTGGGCACTGGCCCAGTCCAAGGTGGACGCCAACGGCAAGCAGGTCACCCGCATCATCGGACCGAACTGCCCCGGCATCATCACCCCGGGTGAGGCCCTCGTTGGCATCACCCCGGCCAACATCACGGGCAAGGGCCCCATCGGCCTTGTCTCCAAGTCGGGCACCCTGACTTACCAGATGATGTACGAGCTGCGCGACCTCGGCTTCTCCACCGCCATCGGCATCGGCGGCGACCCGGTCATCGGCACCACCCACATCGATGCCCTCGAAGCCTTCGAGGCTGACCCGGAGACCAAGGCGATCGTCATGATCGGCGAAATCGGTGGCGACGCCGAAGAGCGTGCCGCCGACTACATCAAGGCCCACGTCACGAAGCCGGTTGTTGGCTACGTGGCCGGCTTCACCGCTCCGGAAGGCAAAACCATGGGCCACGCCGGCGCCATCGTCTCGGGCTCCGCGGGCACCGCCCAGGCCAAGAAGGAAGCCCTCGAGGCTGCCGGTGTCAAGGTCGGCAAGACGCCGTCCGAGACCGCCAAGCTCCTGCGCGAGGTCTTCGCGACCCTCTAGGTCCGAAGCGCCACGGCAAATAAGCACCACTGCAATACAGCAACGCGGGGTCACTCACGGCCCATTCCACTCGGTGGGATGGGCGCGGAGTGACCCCGCGTTGTTTCTTTAGGTACGACGGCGGCAGGCCATCTTCCCCGGGAGGTGACCTGCCGCCGTCGTACTCTTTAAGACCCCGAGGTCCTAGACCTTGGCCCCGCTGAGGACTTCCTCGAGCTGTTCGTAGGCTTCGGTCATGCCGCCCTCCATTCCGGACTGCGCCATGCCGTCGCGGGCCTCCATGCTGGGGTAGACCGCGTGGCCGCTGAGCCGCGAACGGCCGCCGCCCAGGTCCTCGAAGGTCAGGGACTCAATGCTCACCACGTCCGGGTAGCCATCGAATTCGAAGGTCTGGATGGCGAAATGATTCTCGCGGACAGTGTGGAAGACACCGGTGAAACCATAGGCGCTGCCGTCCGGCGCGGTGTGGGTGTAGCGGTAGCTGCCGCCGGTCCTGAAGTCGTAGTGGTCAACAGCCATGGTCAGCCGCCGCGGGCCAAGCCACTGTGCGACGAGCTCGGGATCCTTGTGCGCCCGGAACACCTCGGACACCGGAAAATCGAATTCACGCTCGAAATCGATGAACGGCAGACCCTCGGGGACGGTCAATTTCAGTGCGTTGCTCATGATGCATCCTTTGCCTGTGTGCCGCTCTGGGCGGCGCGGATTTCAAGCACGGCGTCAAGGCTGCGGAACTGCCCCTCGCGGACCAGCCGGTACTGGTCGATCCAGGCGGTGAGCGCTTCCAGCCGTGCAGGGTTCAGGTGCACGGGCCGGCGCTGGGCGTCACGGGTGCGCGTGACAAGTTGCGCCTGCTCGAGGACCTGGATGTGTTTCGAGATCGCCTGCTTGGTGATCGCGAAGGGCTCCGCCAGTTCATTGACGGTGGCCGGGCCCCGGCTGAGCCGGGCAATGATGCGGCGGCGGACCGGATCGGCGAGGGCCAGGAAGGCCGCGTCGAGCTCGCTGTCGTCGCTGGAATCCACTTGGTGTCCCCACCTCCCGTCCCGACCATGGATAATCAACCGCCTTGTTGATCAATCTCTAGGTTGTTAACGCTATCCCTGGGCTCCGGCCTGCGCAATACCCCAACGCGGGGTCACTTAGCGCCCATTCCGCACCCGAGGATGGGCGCTAAGTGACCCCGCGTTGCTGTGTGCTGTCACGGAATCCTTGCGCAGCTCCAAATTACTTCGTTAGTATGTCAGGACAAACTAACGAAGGAGATGCGAGTGCCTCTCGTACGAATTGACGTCAACCAGGGCCGCTGCGCGGAGCAGCTCCGCGGGCTCAGCCAGGGCATCCACAACGCGATCGTGGCCGAATTTGGCATTCCAGAGCGGGACTACTTCCACGTGCTGACCGAGCATCCCGAGGGGCAAATTGTCGCCCAGGATGCCGGGCTCGGCTTCGAGCGGACGCCGGACGTGGTGATGATCCAGATCTTCACCCAGGCCGGGCGAAGCCAGTCCGCCAAGCAGTCCCTGTTTGCCGCCATTGCGGACAGGCTGGCCGCCGCGGGGGTCGCCGGCGAGGACGTTTTTATCGGATATGTCGAGAACACCGCGGGGGACTGGTCGTTCGGTTTCGGGCAGGCCCAGTACGTCACCGGCGAACTCGGCGTTCCCGCCAGGTAAACACCCGGGTATTTCCGGCGCCTGCCCCGCCGCCGCGGCGCCGCGCGGGGCATCATTTGAAGTCCCCGTGTCATGTTGTAAATATGTCAGTACAAACCTTTGACAGTACATGGATTCTAAGGCAAAGTAGTGGTTGTGGCCCGGCTCACGCCAGGCCCCAAAGCACTGAATAAGCACCGCAGAAACGCCGAAGCTCAAGCTGCGCAAAGGTATCGAGTCCACACCAGAAAGGTCCACGATCACCGTGACCCACGAACTGCTCACGATCGGGCGCATCAGTGTTGATATCTACCCGAACGACATCGGGGTGGATCTGGAGGATGTCACGTCCTTCGGAAAGTACCTTGGCGGATCCCCATCCAACGTAGCGGTCGCCGCTGCCCGCCATGGCCGCCGCACCGCCGTCATCACCCGCACCGGCGACGACGCCTTCGGCAAGTACCTGCACCGCGAACTGCGCAAATTCAACGTGGACGACTCCTTCGTCACGGCGGTCAAGGAATGGCCCACCGCCGTCACGTTCTGCGCCATCAAGCCGCCGGAGGACTTCCCGCTCTACTTCTATGGACGCTTCCCCACGGCACCAGACCTGCAGATCAAGGCCGAGGAACTGGACCTGGACGCCATCAGGGACGCCGGGATCTTCTGGTCCACCGTCACCGGACTCTGCCAGGAGCCCAGCCGCACCGCCCAGCTCACGGCCCACGAGGCACGGCCCCGCACCGGGCTCAAGGAAGGCCAGTTCACCATCCTGGACCTCGACTACCGGCCGATGTTCTGGGCCTCCGAGGAGGAAGCCCGGGAACAGGTCGCCAGGATCCTGCCGCACGTCACCGTCGCGATCGGCAACGACAAGGAATGCGCCGTCGCCGTCGGGGAGGGCACCCCGGACGAACAGGCGGACCGGCTGCTCGCGGCCGGCGTCGAAATCGCCGTAGTGAAGCTGGGCCCTGAAGGGGTCATGGCCAAGACCCGCACCGAGCGTGTGGTCTCTGCCCCGGTGCCCGTGGAAACTGTCAACGGCCTCGGTGCCGGCGACTCCTTCGGCGGGGCCTTCTGCCACGGCCTGCTCTCCGGCTGGCCCCTGGCCCAGGTCCTCGATTTCGCCAACGCCGCCGGCGCCCTCGTCGCCTCCCGCCTGTCCTGCGCCGACGCGATGCCGACGCCGGACGAAGTCACTGGCCTGCTCGCCGAACGCGGCCGGCTGCTGCCGGGTACCTACGCCACCGAAGGAGCAGCACTGTGAGTGCAAACCCAGCCGTCGCCACCCGTGGGGTGAACGATGATCCCCGCCGCTACGAGCACCTGAGCATTATCCGGCTCGAAGACCCGGAAGCGATTGCCCGCGCCGCCAAGGCCCGGCGCCGCCACCCCGGCGTCAGGGCCCACCGGCAGAACTTCATCGTCGCCGCCGACCACCCGGCCCGCGGCGCGCTCGCCGTCGGAAACGATCCGGTGGCCATGGCCGACCGCCGCCAGCTCCTGGACCGCCTGCAGATCGCCCTGGCCAACCCGGACGTGGACGGTGTCCTCGCCTCGCCGGACATCATGGACGATCTGCTCCTGCTCGGCGCGCTCGAGGGCAAGCTGCTCTTCGGCTCGATGAACCGTGGCGGACTCTCCGGCCTGGTGAACGAATTCGATGACCGCTTTACCGGCCACACCGCGGCCGCGCTCGAGGCCCTGGGCGCCGACGGCGGCAAGATGCTGACCCGCATCTGCCTCGGCGACCCGGACACCGTCGCCACCCTCGAAGCGACCGCGAGGGCCATCGACTCCCTCGCCGAACGCAGGCTGATCGCCATGGTGGAACCGTTCCTCTCCGTCCGCGAAAACGGGAAGGTCCGCAACGACCTCTCGACCAATGCCGTCATCAAGTCAGTCGCCATCGCCGAAGGCCTTGGCGCGAGCAGCGCCTACACCTGGATGAAGCTCCCCGTGGTGGCCGAGATGGAACGCGTCATGGCCTCCACCACGATGCCCACCGTGCTCCTTGGCGGAGACCCGGACGCTGGCCAGGACGAGGTGTTCGCCAGCTGGCAGACTGCCCTCGCATTGCCCGGCGTTCAGGGCCTCACCGTCGGCCGGACCCTGCTCTACCCGCAGGACGGCGACGTCGCCGGCGCCGTGGCAACCGCGGCCTCGCTGCTGCACCACACCGAATCCACCCGCACCAAAGAAGTATCGGAGTAGCTTCCCATGGGAATGAGCACGGCATCAGGAACACGCAGAATGACGGTCGCGCAGGCCGTCGTTGAATACCTGTCCAAGCAGTACACCGTCGATTCGGTCGGCGGCCAGGACTTCCGGGAACGCCTGATTCCGGGCACGTTCGGCATCTTCGGCCACGGCAACGTCGCCGGCGTCGGCCAGGCCCTCAAGCAGTACCAGCAGCTCGATCCGGCGATCATGCCGTACTACCAGGGCCGCAACGAACAGGCCCAGTCCCACCAGGCGGTCGGCTTCGCCCGCCACACCCGCCGCCGCCAGACCTTCGCGATCAGCACCTCGATCGGTCCGGGCTCCTCGAACCTGCTCACCGGCGCGGCGCTGGCCACCACCAACCGGCTGCCGGTCCTGCTGCTGCCGAGTGACACGTTCGCGACCCGCGCCGCCGACCCCGTGCTGCAACAGCTCGAACAGCCCTACGCCTACGACATCACCGTCAATGACGCATTCCGGCCGCTGTCGAAGTTCTTTGACCGCGTCTCCCGGCCCGAGCAGCTGTTTTCCGCGTTCCACCACGGACTCCGTGTCCTCACCGACCCGGCCGAGACCGGCGCAGTCACCATCTCGCTGCCCCAGGACGTCCAGGCCGAGGCCTTCGACGTGCCCGAGGAATTCCTCGCCGAACGCGAATGGCGGATCCGCCGCCCGGACGCCGACGACGAGGACATCCGCCGCGCCGCGGAGGCGATCCGCGCCGCCAAGCGCCCGCTGATCATCGCCGGCGGCGGCGTGCTCTACGCCTACGCCAACGAGGAACTCGCGAAGTTCGCCGAGCTGACCGGCATCCCGGTCGGCAACACCCAGGCCGGCGTCGGCGTGCTGCCCTGGGACCACAAGTTCTCCCTCGGGGCCATCGGCTCCACCGGCACGACGGCGGCCAACGCCATCGCCGCCGAGGCCGACCTCATCATTGGGATCGGTACCCGCTACGAGGACTTCACCACCGCCTCCCGGACCGCGTTCCAGAACCCGGACGTGAAATTCCTCAACATCAACGTCGCCGCCCTCGACGCCTACAAGCACGGCACCTCACTGCCGATCGTGGCCGATGCCCGCAAGGCCCTGGTCAAGCTGAACCAGGCCCTCGGCGGCTACCGCATCGGCGCGGACCTCGAGCAGCGGATCGCGGCCGAGAAGAAACGCTGGGACGCCACCGTGGACGAGGCATTCGACACGCGGTTCACGCCGCTGCCGGCGCAGAACGAGATCATCGGCGCCACGAACCGCGCCATGGACGCCCAGGACGTCGTCATCTGCGCCGCCGGCTCACTCCCCGGTGACCTGCACAAGATGTGGCGCGTCCGGGACCCGTTCGGCTACCACGTCGAATACGCCTACTCCTGCATGGGCTACGAGATCCCGGGCGGCCTCGGGGTCAAGCGCGCCGCCCTGGCCGAAGCCGCCAAGGGCGGCACGCAGCGCGACGTCGTCGTCATGGTGGGGGACGGCTCCTATCTGATGATGCACACCGAACTCGTCACCGCCGTCGCCGAGCGGATCAAGCTGATCGTGGTCCTGATCCAGAACCACGGCTACGCCTCGATCGGTTCGCTTTCCGAGTCCCTCGGTTCCCAGCGCTTCGGCACCCAGTACCGGGCGCTGGATGAGGAACACCACAGCTTCGACGACGGCGACCGGCTCCCGGTCGACCTGGCCCTGAACGCCGAAAGCCTCGGCGTGAAGGTGATCCGGATCGAACCGGGGGAGAAGTTCATCGCCGAGCTCGAGCAGGCCATCCGGGACGCCAAAGCAGCCCCCGAACGCGGCGGCCCGATCGTCATCCACGTTGAATCCGACCCGCTGCTCGATGCCCCCAGCTCCGAGTCATGGTGGGACGTTCCGGTCTCCCAGGTCTCCGAGCTCGACTCCACGAAGCAGGCCTTCCAGACCTACACCGACCACAAGGCCCGCCAGCGCAAGCTGCTCGGCTGACCCCCCCTCATCACCACGAACAGCCACAGACCAAGGAAGTCCACCACTATGTCAACGACGACCGTCACCACCATCAGCCACTTCATCAACGGCGCCGAAACCGCCGGTGAGGGCACCCGCACCCAGCCCGTCTACAACCCGGCCACCGGCGCCGTCTCCGCGGAGCTGCGGCTGGCCAACCGGGAAGACCTGGACACCACCGTCGCCGCCGCCCGCGCTGCCGCCGATTCCTGGGGCGACATCTCCCTGGCCAAGCGCACCGCGGTGCTGTTCAAGTTCCGCGAACTCGTCGCCTCCCACGTGGACGAGCTCGCCGAACTGATCACCGCCGAACACGGCAAGGTCCTCTCCGACGCCAAGGGCGAGATCGGCCGCGGACTCGAGGTCATCGAGTTCGCCTGCGGCATCCCGCAGCTGCTCAAGGGCGACTACTCGGACCAGGTCTCCACCGGCATCGACGTCTTCTCCTTCCGCGAACCGCTCGGCGTCGTCGCCGGCATCACCCCGTTCAACTTCCCGGTCATGGTCCCGCTGTGGATGGCCCCGATGGCGATCGCCACCGGCAACGCCTTCATCCTCAAGCCCTCCGAGCGCGACCCCTCCGCCTCGATGCTGCTCGCCAAGCTGTGGAAGCAGGCCGGGCTGCCCGACGGCGTCTTCCAGGTCCTGCACGGCGACAAGGCAACGGTCGACGGCCTCCTGACCCACCCGGACGTGGACGGCATCTCCTTCGTCGGTTCCACCCCGATCGCGAAGTACGTCCACGAGACCGCCACCGCCCACGGCAAGCGCGTCCAGGCCCTGGGCGGGGCGAAGAACCACGCGATCATCCTGCCCGACGCCGACCTCGACAACGCTGCCGACCACCTGGCCGCCGCCGCCTTCGGCTCCGCCGGGGAACGCTGCATGGCCATCTCGGTCGCCGTCGCCGTCGGCGAAGCCGCCGACCTGCTGGTCAAGAAGGTCGAGGAGCGCGCCCTGGCCGTCAAGGTCAACAACGGCACCGTGCCCGACGCCGAAATGGGCCCGGTCATCACGCCGGCGTCCAAGGAACGCATCGTGAAGATCGTCACCGAAGCCGAAACCGCCGGCGCCGCGATGGTGGTGGACGGCCGCGACCTCGTGGTCCCAGGCCACGAAGACGGGTTCTGGGTCGGCCCGACCGTCCTGGACCACGTCACGGCCGGGATGACCGCCTACACCGAGGAAATCTTCGGCCCCGTCCTGGTCGTGGTCCGGGTGGAGGACCTCGACGCCGGCATCGCCCTGATCAACTCCAACCCCTACGGCAACGGCACCGCGATCTTCACCTCTTCCGGCGCCGCGGCCCGGAAGTTCCAGCGCTCCGTCACCGTGGGCATGATCGGCATCAACGTGCCGCTGCCCGTGCCGGTGGCGTACCACTCCTTCGGCGGCTGGAAGGCCTCGCTGTTCGGCGACAAGCACATCTACGGCCCCGAAGGCGTCTCCTTCTACACCCGTGGCAAGGTGGTCACCTCGCGCTGGCCCGAACCCACGCACGCCTCCGGAGCCTCCTACAACTTCCCGTCCAACTGACGCCTCGACTAACCACGATCGACTGCTCCGTAACCGCCGTTTTGAGCGTCCAAAACGGCACCTGCGGAGCACTCGACGAGAAGGAATGGAAATGACAGAGAACAAGCTGATCATCGGCACCGCGCCGGACTCCTGGGGCGTCTGGTTCCCGGATGACCCCCAGCAGACCCCGTGGGAACGCTTCCTCGACGAGGTCGCCGAATCCGGCTACAAGTGGATCGAACTTGGCCCCTATGGCTACCTCCCCACCGATCCGGCCCGTCTCGCCGAAGAGCTCAAGCAGCGCGACCTCAAGATCTCAGCCGGCACCGTGTTCACCGCATTCCACCGCGGGGCCCACCAGTACGACGAAGCCTGGGAGCCGGCCCGCAAGGTCGCCGAACTCACGGCAGCCATGGGAGGCGAACACATCGTGGTCATTCCCGCCATGTGGCGCGACGACGTCACCGGCGAGGCCGTCGAGAGCGGCACGCTCACCGAGAAGGCGTGGAGCGACCTGTTCTCCGGCCACAACCGCATGGGCAAGACCCTCTTGGAGGATTTCGGCCTGAAGCAGCAGTTCCACTCGCACGCCGACTCCCACGTCGGCGCGCAGGAGGACATCGAAACCCTGCTCGCGGCCACGGACCCAAAGTACCTCAACCTCTGCCTGGATACCGGCCACGCCGAATACTGCGGGGCCTCCAGCCTCGACCTGATCAAGAACTATCCGGACCGGATCGGCTACCTGCACCTCAAGCAGATCAACCCCGACATCCTCAAAAAGGTCAACGAGGAAAACATGACGTGGGCCGCCGCCAACCTGGCCGGCGTGATGACCGAGCCGCCGAACGGGCTGCCGGACCTGCGCGCCGTCATCGAAGCCGTGGAGGCGCTCAACCGGCCGATCTTTGGCATTGTGGAACAGGACATGTATCCCGTGGCCTTCGACGTCCCGATGCCGATCGCCAAGCGCACCCGGAACTACCTGCTCTCCTGCGGCTCCCGCACCGCCGTCAACTAGAACTGAGGACAAGATCATGACCAAGACCCTCCGCGTAGCTGTCATCGGCGCCGGCCGTATGGGCGCAGACCACATCCAGCGGCTCAACACCCGCATCCACGGCGCCGAAGTTGCCGCCGTCGTCGACGTCGACCTCGCCCGTGCCCAGGCCGCCATCGAAGGCATCCCCGGCGCCGTCGCCCTCGCCGACGCCGAGGAGGCCCTCAACAACGGCGACGTCAACGCCGTCCTGATCGCCACCCCCGGCTTCCTGCACGAGGACATCCTGCTCAAGGCGATCGCCAAGGACATCCCGATCCTCTGCGAGAAGCCGCTCACCCCGGATGCCGAATCCTCCTGGAAGATTGTCGAAGCCGAGCGGGAGCTGGGCCACAAGCGCATCCAGGTCGGCTTCATGCGCCGCTTCGACGCCGAATACGCCGCCCTCGGCAAAATCATCCGCGACTCCGAACTCGGTGAGCTGCTCATGCTGCACCACCAGCACCGGAACCCCACCACCCCGGCGGGCTTCACCAACGAGATGCTGATCAACGACTCCGTGGTCCACGAATTCGACGCCATCCGCTACTTCACCGGCGAGGAAATCACCTCGGTCCAGGTCCGCCTCGGCAAGGCCACACGGAACGCCCCGGCCGGTCAGCACGACCCGCAGCACGTCCTGATCGAGACCGAGTCCGGTGTCCTGGCCGACGTCGAGATCTACGTCAACGCGAAGTTCGGCTACGAGGTGGCCACCCAGGCCTCCTTCGAAGACGGCATCGTCAGCATCGGCGGCGACAAAGGCCCGTACACCCGCAGCAACGGCCGCTGGGGCGGCCACGTCACCCCCGGCTTCGAGGAACGCTTCGGGGCGGCGTACGACGTCGAAATCCAGTCCTGGGTGGACGCCGCCCTGCGCGATGAGATCGGCGGCCCCACCGCCTGGGACGGCTACGCCACGGCCGCCTGCTGCGAGGCCGGCGTCGAGGCGCAGAAGAACGGCGAAAAGGTCGCCGTGAAGCTCAACGCCAAGCCCGCCCTGTACCGCTAAAACCCCGCCGGCCGGCGCCTTCTACTGCAAAGAACGCGCCGGCCGGCCGCACGCCCGCCAGATCCACAATGGAGTGTTCACCGTGAAAATCGCCCTAGATCCCACGCCGTTCCACCACAGCCACGGACTCCTCGAGTTCCCGCGCGTGGTGGCCGACCTCGGCTACAAGTACATGCAGATGACCCCGCACGCCGATTTCATCCCCTTCTTCAACCACCCGAAGGCCGACGACGAGCTCGTGGGCAAGCTGAAGGCGGCCTGCAAGGACGCGGGAATCGAAATCGCGTCGGTGCTGCCCGTGCTGCGCTGGTCCGGCCCGGACGAGGACGCACGCGAGGCGGCCGTCCGCTACTGGAAACGCGCCATCCAGATCACCGTGGACCTGGGCGTTGGCACCATGAACACCGAATTCAGCGGCCGGCCGGAGAAGGCCGAAGAATCCGAGCGGGCCTTCTACCGCTCCATGGAGGAGCTGCTCCCCATCATCGAGCGGGAGGGGATCGACCTGCTGATCGATCCGCACCCGGACGACTTCGTCGAGGAGGGCCTGGCCGCGATCCGCGTGATCCGCGGGCTGAACTCGAAGAATGTTGGCCTGGTCTACGTGGCCTCGCACAGCTTCCACATGAAGAACGCACCGCTGGAGATCATGCGGGCCGCGGGCGACAAGCTGCGCCTGGTCCACGTGGCCGACACGATGGACCACCACGCCTCACACGGGCTGCGCTACATCACCAACCCGCCCGGCAACCCCGTCCGCGTGCACCAGCACCTGAAAATCGGCGACGGCGACGTCAACTGGGACGAGTTCTTCGGCGGCCTGCAGGAGATCGGCTTCCTGGACCGTGAAGATACGGTGATGGTCTCCAGCGTCTTCGCCGAGGACGACAACGCCGCGGACGTCTCCCGGTACCAGCTGGAGACCATGAAACAGCGCGTCGCGAAGGCGAGCCTATGACGGCGCCCGTCGCCGAGGTGACACGGCCCGTCAACCACAAACGGGCCCTCCGGACCGCGACGATCGTCTCCACTTTCGGCGGACTGCTCTTCGGCTACGACACCGGCGTGATCAACGGCGCTTTGCCGTACATGCAGGTGGACCTGGGCCTCACGCCACTGACCGAAGGGCTCGTGACCTCCTCGCTGCTGTTCGGGGCGGCCTTTGGCGCCCTCTTCGGCGGGCGCCTGGCGGACCGCCACGGCCGGCGCAAAATGATCATGGTGCTGGCCGTGGTGTTCCTCGCCGGCACCCTTGCGTGTACCTTCGCGCCGAACACGGAGGTGATGATCCTGGCACGCCTGATCCTCGGCCTGGCCGTGGGCGGGGCCTCGGTGACGGTGCCGGTGTACCTGGCCGAGGTCTCACCGAGTGCCCGGCGCGGACGAATTGTCACCCAAAACGAGCTGATGATCGTCACGGGCCAGCTGCTGGCCTTCATGTTCAACGCCTACCTCGGCAACAGCTTCGGCGAGGCCGGCGGGATCTGGCGCTGGATGCTGGTCATCGCAACCCTGCCGGCGATCGCGCTCTGGGTCGGTATGAACTTCATGCCCGAAAGCCCGCGCTGGCTGGCATCGATGGGCAGCTTCGGCGAAACCCTCAGTGTGCTGCAGCGGATCCGCTCCCAGTCCGAGGCCAGGGCTGAATTTGAAGAAGTCAAGGCCATGGCCGTGGAGGACTACAAGGCCAAGATGGGCTCCTGGAAGGACCTCAGTGTTCCGTGGCTCCGGCACATCTTCGTGGTGGGGATCGGGCTCGCGGTCATCCAGCAGATCACGGGCGTCAACTCGATCATGTACTACGGCACGCAGATCCTCGCCGAGTCCGGATTCGGCCGCGAAGCGGCCCTCACGGCCAACATCGCCAACGGGGTCATCTCCGTTCTCGCCACGTTTCTGGGCATCTGGCTGCTGGGCAAAGTGGGACGGCGGAGGATGCTCATCACTGGCCAGCTCGGCACCACGACGGCGCTGTTCCTGATCGGCGTCTTCTCTCTCATCCTCCCCGAGGGCCCCGCCCGGGGCTTCGTCATCCTGGCCCTGACCGTGACATTCCTGGCCTTCCAGCAAGGTGCAATCTCACCGGTCACCTGGCTGATGCTCTCAGAGATCTTCCCGCTGAAGATCCGCGGCCTGGGCATGGGCGCCTCGGCCTTCGTGCTGTGGATCGTGAACTTCCTGGTTGGCTTCGGCTTCCCGCAGCTCCTCGCCGCGATCGGACTGTCCAGCACCTTCTTCGTCTTCGCTGTGCTCGGCGTCGGGGCCATCGCCTTTGCCGCGAAGTACATTCCGGAGACCAAGGACAAGAGCCTGGAGGACCTGGAACACTTCTTCAAACAGGCGGCCGCCAGGGAACTGGTCACCGTCTAGCCGCAGTCAAGAAAGCCCTGCACGCACAAGCCCCGCCCGGGATTCGTCCCCGGCGGGGCTTTCTGCGTACTTTCTGCGTACTCGCGCGAGGCGGTTGCCGCGCTAGGCCGCGGCGTGCAGCCGGGGGAGGGCGTCGACCAGCGGCGCCAGTTCGGGGACTTCCTGGGCCTCGGCCAGCGCCCGCTCCAGCGTGGCGTCGTGGACCGGCCTGCTCTGCTCGAGCAGGGCGATGCCGCTGGGGGTGAGCTCGGTGTAAATTCCGCGGCGGTCATCCGCGCACAGGATCCGGGTCAGCAGCCCGCGGTCCTCGAGCCGGTTGACCAGGCGCGTGGTGGCACTCGCGCTCAACGCCGTGGCACGGGCGAGCTGCTGCATCCGCATGTGCCAGCCGTCCTGCCGGCTCAGCGCGTCCAGCACGGTGTACTCCACGACCGAGAGCTGCGCCTCGGCCTGCAAGGACCGCTCCAGCTCGGCCTCGATCAGCCCGTGCAGGGCCGCCAGGGTCCGCCAGCCTTGCGCCCGGACCTCGACGGCGTCGTCCTTGATGCCCATCACGTGTTTCCCTTCAACTCGCGTGCCCGGCGGGGTGGTGACGGGCACATCAAATAATAGTTGCTTGCGCGCTGTATCTGCTTGTGCAAGAATAAATAACGCGTCTGCAACTACTAGCTTACGCGCCATACCCCATCCCGTACAGCTTTGTAAGGAGCACCTCCATGCCTGTTGGCCTGATAGCCCTCGCCCTCGGCGGGTTCGGCATCGGACTCACCGAGTTCGTCATCATGGGCCTGCTGCCGCAAGTGGCCGCAGACTTCCACGTCACCGAGGCGACCGCGGGCTGGCTCATCTCCGGCTACGCGCTCGCCGTCGTGGTCGGGGCGCTTGGCCTCACCGCGGCCGTGACGCGCTTCGAACGCAAGCCCGTGCTGGCGGTACTGATGGTGCTCTTCATCGCCGGCAACCTCGTCTCGGCGCTCGCGCCGGATTACTCGGTAATGATGATCGGCCGCATCATTGCCGCCCTCGCACATGGCGCGTTCTTCGGCATCGGCGCCGTCGTGGCCGCGAGCATGGTGGCGCCCACTAAGAAGGCGGGTGCGATCGCGATCATGTTCACCGGCCTGACGGCTGCGAATGTGCTCGGTGTCCCGTTCGGCACCATGCTGGGCCAGGCCGCGGGCTGGCGCTCCACGTTCTGGGCGATCACCGTGATCGGTGTCCTCGCCCTGGCCGGCATCCTCGCCCTGGTGCCCAGGACAGGTTCGGGAGATTCAGCCCCTGGTTCTGCCTCTGATTCTGCCGCTGGCAGCCTGCGCGGCGAGCTCCGTGCCTTCCGGTCCGGACAGGTCTGGCTCTCCATCCTCGTCACCATCCTTGGGTACGGCGGCATGTTCGGCGCCTTCACCTACATCGCCTTCACCCTCACCGAGGTCACCGGCTTCTCCGCCACCACGGTCCCGTGGCTGCTGATCCTCTTTGGCGTCGGGCTCTTCATCGGCAACACCGTGGGCGGCAAGGCGGCCGACAAGAATGTGGACCGCACCCTGCTGGTAGTGCTCGCCATTCTGGTGGTGGTGCTCGTGGTCTTCGCCCTGAGCGCCGGCAACCAGCCGTTGACCATCGCCTCCATGGTGCTGCTGGGCGGCTTCGGCTTCGCCACGGTTCCGGGACTGCAGATGCGCGTCATGAAATACGCCAGCAGCGCTCCCACCCTGGCCTCCGGCGCCAACATCGGCGCATTCAACGTCGGCAATGCCCTGGGCGCCTGGCTGGGCGGCGTCACCATCACCGCCGGCCTCGGCTACACCTCGCCCATCTGGGCCGGCGCCGGGATCACCCTGTTGGGCCTGGCAGTGATGGCGTTCGCCGCGGCTCACGCAAAGAAGCACGACGCCGACCTGCCGGGAACCGGCGGATCAACCGTGCCCGCCGTTGCAGCGGCGGAAACCAGCACAGACCTTCCGGTCACCGAGGCTGCAGCCGTTGCCCGCTGACCGCTCGAACACAACAGACCGCCCGACCACAACAACAGGAGACACCATGAACTCAAGGCCCCATATCGTCCTCAACAACGGGGTGCGGATGCCGCAGCTGGGCTTCGGCGTCTTCCAGATTCCCGACGCCGAGACCACCGAGGCGGTAGCAGCGGCGCTCGCGGCCGGTTACCGGAGCATCGACACGGCCGCCATCTACGGAAACGAGACCGGAACCGGCCGCGCGCTCGCGGAATCCGGGATCGCGCGGGAGGAGCTATTCATCACCTCCAAGCTGTGGATCGACGACCTCGGCTACGAACCGGCCCTTGCTGCCTTCGACGCGAGCCTGGACAAGCTGGGTCTCGACTACCTGGATCTTTACCTGATCCACTGGCCGGCGCCGGCATCGGACCGGTACGCCGACTCCTGGTTGGCCCTTGAGAAACTCCTTGCCGACGGCCGGGTCAGGGCCATCGGCGTCTCCAATTTCGAGCCGGGACACCTGCAGCGGCTCATCGACCTGGGCGGAACGGTGCCGGCCGTCAACCAGGTGGAGCTGCACCCGGCCCTTCAGCAGCACGCCGTGACGGTGTTCAACGCGGCGCAGGGCATTGCGACGGAGGCCTGGAGTCCGTTGGCCCAGGGGGCACTGCTGGCGGATCCGGCCATCACGGAGATCGCCGCGCGGCACGGCAGAACCCCGGCGCAGGTCATTCTGCGCTGGCACCTGCAGCAGGGGAGGATCGTCATCCCGAAGTCAGTGACGCCGGCCCGGATCCGGGAAAACCTGGAGGTGTTCGGCTTTGAGCTTTCCGCGGGCGAACTGGCGGCCGTGAATGCCCTTGAGCGGAACGGGCGCACCGGACCGCACCCGGCCACGTTCAATGGCTAGCTGTCAGCGCCTGAGCAGCCGAACGGCCTAGCAGCCGAATGGCAGCCGCGGGTCCAGGTCCTGGCCTTCCCAGGTCTGGCGGATCCAGCCGTGGTGCGGGTCATCGCTGATGAGCCAGTCGCGGACCGGGCCAGGGCCGGCCATGACGTTGAGGTAATACATGTCGTAGCCGGGGGCGGCCATGGCGGGTCCGTGCCAGCCGTAGGGCACCAGGACGACGTCGCCGGTCCGGACCTCGGCCGCAACGTCGATGGGCCGCTCGTCGGAGGCGTAGACGCGCTGGTAGCCGATGGCGTCGTCGGCGCCGGGCCGCTGCGGCGCCCCTGGCGTGACGCGGGTTTCGAAGTAGTAGATCTCCTCGAGGCTGGTCTCGCCGTCTTTTTCCTCGTCGTGCTTGTGCGGGGGATAGGAGGACCAGTTGCCGGCGGGGGTGAGGACCTCGCAGACAATGAAGCGGTCCGCCTCCAGCGCGGCGGGGGTGCCGAAGTTGTGGACCTGGCGGGAGCAGTTGCCCGCCCCGCGCAGTTCCACCGGCGTCTCGGCGGCCGTGATGAGGCGGGTCGGGTAGGAGGCTTTGGCCGGCGCGGTGGCGACTGCCACGCGTCCGCCGTCGGCCGAGGTGATGGTTACTGCCTTGCCGGCTCCGGTGTAGAGCACATCGCTGGGGCCGCTGAAGACGCTGTCCCGGCCGGCCAGGGGATAGTCCTGCCCGTCGACGGTCGCTACGAAAGAGCCGTTGAGCGGGATCACGATGCGTTCCTCCTCCGCCGCGTCCAGGCTGACGGCGCCGCCGGCAGCGAGCGTGGCAACCTTCAGCCCGGTATGCGCCCAGCCGTCCACCTCCAGTCCGGAATCGGACGTCCCGATGGAAATGTCCCACTTGCCTTCGGCTGCGGTGCCGAGCGGATAGACCCAGTTGGCCATGGAAGCTGCCCTTTCGTTGTCGCGCCGGAGGCAGGCGCGTGTGTGTGCGGGTTGGAGCCGGTTGCGCCCGTCGCTGGCGCCTAACTCTGGACGCTTACCTCTGGACCAGTGTCATTTCGAAGCTGTAGGAATCCGCCCGGTAGACGTGGTGGCCGGTTTCCACCATGCGTCCGGTGTCGTCCACCGCGGTCCGCTCCATGGTCACCAGGGCGGAGCCGGGGGTGGTCTCGAGCAGCGGCGCCTGGTAGTCGTTGGCGATCATGGCGCCGATCCGCTGTGAGGCAAGCCGGAAGTTCACGCCGCCGTTGCGGAGGATGGCGTAGAGGCCCTGCGAGCCCAGGCTTGCCTCGTCGATAGCGGTGATGTCGTCCCGCACCCAGTTCTCCATCAGGGCCAGCGGCTTGCCGCCCACTTTCCGGAGCCTGGTGAAGTGGTAGACCTTGGCGCCGGCCGGAAGCTGCAGTGCCGTCCGGATCGCGCCGTCCGCCTCCTCATGCGAGAAGCTGAGCACGTCGGTGGTGGGCTTGCTGCCGTTGTTGCTCAGGTCGTCGTAGAGGCTGGAGAGTTCCAGTGGGCGGCGGACCTGGCTGGACACCACCTGGGTGCCGACGCCGCGCTTGCGGACCAGGAGGCCCGAGCGGACCAGCTCGTCCATGGCTTTTCTCATCGTGGGCCGGGACAGGTTCAGCTGGGCGGCCAGGTCGATCTCGTTTTCCAGCCTGCTGCCGGGTTCCAGCAGCCCGGTGTGGATCGCTGCCTCGATGCCCTGGACCACTTGGTGGTACAGCGGCACCGGGGAAGAGCGGTCGATCCGCAGATTCAGTTGATTCGCCACTGGGCATGCTCCCTTGTGCTCCGCGGCGGTCGTCGTGCCGGCCTGCCCGCGTATGTCAGTGTATGTTCGCTTGATAGGACATACTGCCTTTTTCTGATAGTAGCAGGGCTGCCAAGAGGTGCCAAGGGCGACTGTGACGGGCCTTGTTTGCGGGGGTCGGGCTGTCGGCGCTGGCCCGTCAAGCCCCGCGAATGGGACATTCCGATCACACTTCGTTACGTCCAAACATCCTAATGTCAGGACAAACTATTGACAACTGTGATTGGAGTCACCATGATCGGTTGTAGATGGCTCATGGACCGACGCGATGAAGCGGCCGGCGTGGCCCGGAATCAAAGGAGATTGATCGTGACCAAGTTCTCGTGGCGGAAGGCGACCCTCGTGGCGGCCGTTGTACCCATGCTGGCCCTGAGCGCGTGTTCGAGCACCGGCGGCAAGCCCGCAGACTCAGGCAATGCGGCTGGCGGAGGCCAGGCAGCCAGCACCTCCCGCATCAAGGTCGCCCTTATCACGCACGCCGCAGCCGGTGACACGTTCTGGGATATTGTTCGCAAGGGCGCCGAGGAGGCATCGGCGAAGGACAATGTTGAGCTCCTCTATACGTCCGATCCCGAAGCCGGGCGCCAGGCCCAGCTCATTCAGCAGGCCATTGACCAGAAGGTCGACGGCATCGCGGTCACGCTCGCCAAGCCCGAAGCCCTCAAAGACGTCCTGAAGAAGGCCTCCGACGCCGGCATCCCGATTGTGAGCCTCAACGCCGGTGAATCGGTCTCCTCCCAGCTCGGAGCATTCACCCACTTCGGTTCCAACGAGCAGCTCGCCGGTCAAGCCGTGGGCACCAAGCTGGCCGCGGACGGCTACAAGCACCCGGTCTGCGTGATTCAGGAACAGGGCCACGTGGGACTTGAAGCACGGTGCGCGGGCGTCAAGGCGAAGGTTCCCGGAACGGAGATCCTTTACGTCGACGGCAAGGATATGACCTCCGTTCAGTCCACCGCGACTGCCAAGCTTCAGGCTTCCAAGGACGCCGACGTCATCATCGGCCTCGGCGCCCCCATCACCCTGACCCTCCTCAAGTCGGTCACTGACGCCGGCAGCTCTGCCAAGGTTGCCAGTTTCGACCTCAACGCGGAGCTCGCCCAGAAGATCGTGGATGGTGCAGTTCTGTTCACCGTGGACCAGCAGCCGTGGCTGCAGGGCTACGGAGCCGTTGACGCCATCTGGCAGAACAAGCGGGGCGGCTTCAAGATCGGCGGCGGCCAGCCTGTGCTGACAGGCCCGGCGGTCATCGACAAATCCAATGCGGCCGATGTCCTGACCTTCGCCCAGCAGGGCGTCCGCTAACAGCCCGCTGGCCGGGCCGGTTCGCGCCGGCCCGGCGGCAAGGAGACTTATCATGACCATCACCCAGACCAAGACAAAGTCGCCGGCGCCCGATGAGCGCGTCGCCAAGCGCAGTCCGTTCCAGAAACTGCTCGGACGTCCCGAGGTCGGTGCCCTGGTGGGCGCGATCGTCCTCTTCATCTTCTTCGCGTTGGTGTCCCCGACCTTTACCCAGCCCGGTGCCCTGGCAACCATCCTGTACGGGTCCTCCACGATCGGGATCATGGCGGTGGGGGTGTCCTTGCTGATGATCGGCGGCGAGTTCGACCTCTCCACCGGTGTCGCCGTGATCACCTCGGCGCTGACGGCGTCGCTGTTCAGCTGGTACTTCACCACGAACGTCTGGGTCGGCGTCGGCCTGGCCCTGGTGGTCTCCCTGTCCGTCGGGTTCATCAACGGCTGGATCCTGATCAAGACCAAGCTGCCGTCCTTCATCGTCACCCTCGCGACGTTCCTGATGCTGACCGGCCTGAACCTGGGCCTGACCCGGCTGATCGGCGGCTCGGTGTCCTCGCCCTCGATCTCGACCATGGACGGTTTCGCCTCGGCCCGGGCGGTGTTCGCCTCCTCGGTGAGCGTCGGCGGCGTCGACATCAAGATCACCGTGTTCTACTGGTTCGCGCTCGTCGCGGTCGCGACCTGGGTGCTGATGCGGACCCGGGTGGGGAACTGGATCTTCGCCGTGGGCGGGGACGCGAACGCGGCCCGCGCCGTGGGCGTGCCGGTCAAGGCCACCAAGATCGGTTTGTTCATGGCCGTGGGGTTCTGCGCCTGGATCCTGGGCATGCACAACCTCTTCGCCTTCGACACCGTGCAGTCCGGTGAGGGCGTGGGCAACGAGTTCCTCTACATCATCGCCGCGGTGATCGGCGGCTGCCTGCTCACCGGCGGGTACGGCTCGGCGATCGGCGGCGCGATCGGCGCGTTCATCTTCGGCATGGCCAACAAGGGCATCGTCTACGCGCAGTGGAACCCGGACTGGTTCAAGTTCTTCCTGGGCCTGATGCTGCTGCTGGCCACCATCGTCAACCTCATCGTCAAGCGCCGCGCGGAACTGAAGTAGAAGGGCCCCGGAACCATGAATGCCAAAGAGATCGACCAGCAGACCCTGCTGCAGAACGAAAACGATCCCCTCACCCACACCCCGGTGCACCTGCTCTCCCTCGACGGGGTCGGAAAGCACTACGGGAACATCATCGCCCTCTCCGAGGTGACCATGGCGGTGGACAACGGCCGCGTCACCTGCGTGCTGGGCGACAACGGCGCGGGCAAGTCCACGCTGATCAAGATCATCGCCGGCCTGCACCAGCACGACGCCGGGGTCCTGAAGATCATGGGGGAGGAGCGGAAGTTCAGCTCCCCCCGGGACGCCCTGGACGTCGGGATCGCCACGGTCTACCAGGACCTCGCCGTGGTGCCTTTGATGCCGATCTGGCGGAACTTCTTCCTCGGCTCGGAACTGACGAGCGGCTTCGGCCCGTTCAAGAGCATGGACGTCGAAAAGATGAAGGACATCACGCTCAAGGAACTCGCCGCCATGGGCATCGACCTGCGCGACGTCGAGCAGCCCATCGGCCAGCTCTCCGGCGGTGAACGCCAGTGCGTCGCGATCGCCCGGGCCGTGTACTTCGGCGCGAAGGTCCTGATCCTGGACGAGCCCACCGCAGCACTGGGCGTGAAGCAGTCCGGCGTGGTGCTCCGCTACATCCTGCAGGCCCGCGACCGCGGCCTCGGGGTCATCTTCATCACCCACAACCCGCACCACGCCTTCCCTGTCGGGGACCGGTTCCTGCTGCTCAAACGGGGAAAATCGATCGGCTATTACGACAAGAAGGACATCACCCTGGACGAGCTCACCGCCCAGATGGCCGGCGGCGCAGAACTCGCCGAACTCGCCCACGAACTCGAACAACTCGGCGGCCACAGCGACGTCGTCAAGGAAGTCCAGGGCGAAGTCGCCGACGTGTCCCAGACCACCGGCAAGACCTACGGGTAACGGCCGCCCCAACTCCTGAAAGGACAAGCCTTTGGCTTATCTCAACCGCAACGCCTCCGACGCCGTACTGCCGGTGCGGATCGGACTTATCGGCTCGGGCTGGATGGGCGCCTTCCACGCCGAGAGCATTGCCCGCCGGGTCCCCGGCGCCGTCCTTGCCGCCATCGCGGATCCGAACCTGGAATCTGCCGGGGCGCTGGCTGGCGCCCTGGGCACCGCGAAGGTGACCGCCGACGCTGCCGATCTCCTGGCCGACCCGGCGATTGACGCCGTCGTCATCGCCAGCCCCGCGCGTTTCCATTCCGCCCTGATCGGCCAGGCCGCAGCGGCCGGAAAACACGTCTTCTGCGAGAAGCCCGCCGGTCAGGGGCTCGAGGAGCTCGACGCGGCCCTTGACGCCGTCGACGCCGCCGGGGTGCACTTCCAGATCGGCTTCAACCGCAGGTACGCCGCAGACTTCCAAGCGGCCAAGAAGGACCTCGCCGCCGGAATCGTGGGGCAGCCGCAACTGCTTCGTTCGCTGACCCGGGACCCGGCCAGGGGGAGCATCGGCCACGCCGCAAGGATCCCCGCGTGGACCATCTTCCTCGAAACCCTGATCCACGACTTCGACACCCTGAACTGGTTCAACGAAGGCGCCGAACCTGTGGAGGTCTATGCGGTTGCCGACGCGCTTGTGGAGCCGGGACTGCGGGACCAGGGGTTCCTGGACACCGCCGTCGTGACCATCCGCTACAGCAACGGCGCGATCGCCGTCGCCGAGGCAAACTTCAGCGCGCTGTACGGCTACGACATCCGCGGCGAGGTTTTCGGCTCCAAGGGCATGGTCCAGGCCGGCCGCGCCACCGAAACCGCCGCCCGCCGGTTCACCGCCGAGGGGATGTCCGCCGACACCCCACGGCTGAACGTCGAGCTCTTCCGGCAGGCCTATACAGACGAGCTGGCGGACTTCGCCGACGCCGTGCGCGCCCGGCGTGACGGTACCGCTCCGGAGTCGAAGCCCTTCACTCTCACTCCGGGAGCCAGCGACGCCCGGCGCGCACTGGCCGTGGCGTTGGCCTGCATAGAGTCCGTCAAGCGGGGGACCCCGGCAACGGTCAACACAGTGGCCGTCAACGAGAACGTGGTCCTCTGATGCGGCTCGCCGTGTGCGCTGAGATGGTCTTTACGGACTTGCCGTTCACGGAGCGGGTGCGCCGGCTCCACGAGGCCGGCTTCGACGTCGAACTCTGGGACTCGCGGCCCAAGGACATCGGCGCGCTCAAGGCCACCGGGGCGGTGTTCTCCTCCATGACCGGATACAGCTCCGGCAGCCTCGTGGATCCGGACACGGCGGACGAGGTGGTGCGGACCGCCGAGTCCCTGATCCCCACCGCCCTGGAACTTGGCGTCAGCCGTCTGGTGGTCCACCCGGCGGAACTCGTCGACGGCCACGCGGCGCGGCCTGTCTACCGCTCCAGCGGACACATGTGGGCCACCGGCGCCCGGACCCTGGAACGGCTCGGGAAGCTCGGTGAGAAGCACGGGGTGACGTTCTGCCTCGAGAACCTCAACACCATCCGGGACCACCCCGGCATCCCGCTGGCACGGGCCAAGGACACCCTGGCGCTCGTGCAGGCGGCCGGGCACCCGAACGCCAGGCTCATGCTGGATCTCTATCACGCCCAAATGGGGGAGGGGAACCTGGTCGAGCTCGTCCGGACCGCCCTGCCATACCTCGGCGAAATCCAGGTGGCAGACGTTCCCGGCCGTTGCGAACCCGGAACCGGGGAAATCAACTACGCGGCCGTGGCCAGGGCGCTCGCGGACGCAGGCTACGAAGGAACCGTGGGCATGGAAGCGTGGGCCAGTGGCGACAGTTATGCGGCCCTGGAGGCCTTCCGTGCGGCGTTCACCGTGCCCGCACCAAACATGAGAGTAGAAGTATGAAAGACGTAATCCTTGGACTCGCCGGCGTTGGGCGGATCGGGGTCATGCACGCCAACAACATCGCCGCCCTCAACGAGGTCCTGAACCCACAAGGGATCCGTGTCCGCCTACGCCTCACCGACGTCGCCGAAGAGCACGCCCGGACGGTGGCACGCGTTCTCGGTGCCGAATTCCTGCCCTCGGTCCAGGCGCTGCTGGCCTCGGGGCTGGACGGCCTGGTCATCGCCACCGGAACCGGAACCCACCCCGAGCTCATCAAGGCCGGCGTGGACGCCGGGATCCCGGTGTTTTGCGAAAAGCCCGTGGCCCTGAACGTGGCCGACGCCCTGCCGGTGCTCGACTACATCCGGGACCGGAACGGCGTGGTGCAGATCGGGCATCAGCGCCGGTTCGACGCCGGCTACCTGGAAGCCCGCCGCGCTTACCAGGCCGGCGAGCTGGGCTGGATCCATTCCCTGCGTGCCGTCACCTGCGACATGACGCCGCCCCCGGTCGAGTTCCTGGCCAGCTCCGGCGGGCTCTTCCGTGACTGCTCGGTCCACGATTTCGACATCCTGCGCTGGCTCACAGGCCGCGAAATCGTCGAGGTCTACGCCAAGGGCTCCAACAACGGGGATCCGGCCATCGGTGAGGCCGGCGATGTGGACACGGCCCTCGCGCTGGTGACGTTCGACGACGGCACCGTGGGAACGGTTTCGGCGACCCGCTACAACGGGGCGGGCCATGATGTCCGGCTGGAAATCCAGGGCTCCCGCGGCTCGCTGATGGTGGGCCTGGACGACAAGACGGCATTGGCCTCCGCCGAAGCGGGGATCGCTTTCCCCGCGGGGAAGCCGCATCTGACGTTTGCCGAGCGGTTCGAGACGGCGTACCGTTCCGAAATGGAGGCGTTCGTCGAACTGATCCTTGGCCGCCGGGAGAATCCATGCACTCCGGAAGACGCCGTCGCGGCCTCCCGGGTTGCCGATGCCGCCCAGGAATCGCTGGCCACCGGTGCCCCGGTCAAGGTGACGGTGAGCGTCGGCAGCTGATTACGGACCGGGGCGTCCGGCTCAGGGCCGGGTGCGGCACGCCTCGACGAAGGCCCGGAACGGCGCGAGCCGCTCCCCGGCCGGGAGCTCCAGGGCCTCGGGGTGCCACTGGACCGAGGCCACCCAGCGCTCCGGATCCTCCAGCGCCTCGACGGTCCCGTCCTCGGCCACGGCCGTCACCTGCAACCCTCCGGCCACCCGGGCCACGGCCTGATGGTGGCCGGAGGCGATCTTCACGTTCACGGCAGCGGAACCGCCGCCGTAGAGCGCGGCCACCCTGGAGCCGGCCCGCACCGCCACCTCATGCCAGGCCCACGGGCCGGCCCCGTGCACCGGCGCGGGCTCGCGGTGCGCCACCGTCCCCGGCGCCATGTCCTGGATGAGCGTCCCGCCGTAAAGCACATTGAGCAGCTGATGCCCGCGGCAGATGCCGAACACAGGCAGCCCGGCGTCGATCGCAAGACGCGCCACGGCGAGATCCAGCGCGTCCTGGGCAGGGCTGACGTCGTAGCAGACGTCACCGCGCAGCTCGCCGTAGAGGGCGGGGTCGAGGTCGCCGCCGCCGGGAAGGACGACGCCGTCAAGGCAGGCCATCGCCGCGGCGAGGCCGCCGTCGTCGGGCCCCGAAGCGTCGAGCAGCACCGGTTCGCCGCCGCCCTCGCGCAGCAGCCCCACGATGTACTCGAACAATGCGTTGGCTTCCGCCACGCGCGGGTCGGGATCGAAGGAACTGCTGAGGCGGACGGGAACGCCGATGCGCGGCCGGCCGCGAAGGGGGTTGCGGGAAGTCTGCATGCCTCATTCTGCAACACGATCGCGGACTAGGATTACTAGATGAATCCCCGCTATCTCGTGTCCCGCAGCCGGTACATCGCCGCCGCCCCCGAAGCCATCTTCGAGGTGCTCGCTACGCCTGCCCTGCACAGCGTGATCGATGGCTCGGACACGGTCAAGGGCGCCCAGCCGCGCGGGCCCGGACGGCTGTACCTCGGCGCCAGGTTCGGCATGCAAATGCGCATGCGGGTGAACTACAAGATCCTGAACAGGGTCTGCGAGTTCGAGGAAGGCCACCGGATCGCGTGGCGGCACTTCTACGGCCACGTGTGGCGCTACCTGCTGGATCCGGCCACAGGCCCGGACGGTACCCCCGGCACGCTGGTGACCGAGCAATGGGACGCGCGGCGGGTCCGTGGAAAGAGCTTTCTCCGGCTGGCCGGCTACCTGCGCCGCCATCCGGTCAATTTGGAACAGACGCTTGCCAAGCTCGACGCCTACATGGCTGCGCACCCGGACATGGGTAATGTGGATGGCAGCACGAAACGAGACTGAAGGTGGGAACTGGGATGGGCCGCAGGACACTGGTCGACGATCTCGTCGACGGCCTGCTGACCGAAATCCTTGACGGAAAGCTCCTGCCCCACAACCCGATTCCGCCCGAGGCCGACATCGCCAAGGCCTACGGCGTCAGCCGGCTCACCGTGCGTGAGGCCCTCAAAGCCCTCCGGGCGCAAAACATCCTCTATGTGAAGGCCGGCCGGGGAACGTTCGTCAATCCCACGGACAACTGGACCGGCCTGGACGCGATCTTCAAGGCAGCCTCCCATGGCAATGCCGCCGACCAGGTCTCGGTGGGACTGATTGAGATGCGCCGCATGGTGGAGACCGGGGCCGCGGCGCTCGCCGCCAAACGCTATACCCCGGAGCAGGCCGAGCGCATGCGCGAGTGCATCGCGGACATGAAGCGCTTCCACGACTCCGGCGACCTGGACCGCTTCGTGGAGGCGGACATTGGTTTCCACGACGCCGTCCTGAAGGCGTCCGGCAACCCCTTTGTCCGGGCCCTGTTCGCCCAGCTGGGCCAGCTGCTGTACGTGACCCGGCGCGAAACGTCGGCCGTCGAGGTGATCCAGCAGCACGCCATCGATTACCACCAGCGGGTCCTGGACAGCATTCTCAGCGGCGACGCCGAGCGCTCGCGGCAGGCGATGGATGAGCACATGGACCAGACCAATGCGGACTACGAACGCTACGTCCGGGGCGCCAAGTCCTGACGTCCGCCTCCGGACTCTTGACGTAATCCGAATCACATTCTAAGATTTTGGCTAGTTCCTGAATCAGATGTCTGACATCTGACTCAACAAGTATCCTGCAGCACGCGCTTCCAGGCGGGCAGGATGACCACCCCAATCCACCGCTTTCCTCACCCGGCACAGCCGCAGGGCAGGAAACACTTAAGAAGGTCGATGATGACTTCATTAACCCCCAAGTCCTTCGGACTCGGCGAACTGGGCGACCGCACGCTCCGCAAGGTCCGCCGCCGCGTCATGCCCCTGATTGTCCTGCTCTACTTCGTTGCCTACCTGGACCGCAACAACGTCGGATTCGCCAAACTCACCATGAGCGAGGACATCGGCCTGAACTCCGCTGCCTACGGTCTGGGCGCCGGCATCTTCTTCCTTGGCTACGCCCTCCTGGAGGTTCCCAGCAACGCCGGCATGTACCGGTTCGGAGCCCGGAAATGGCTGGCCCGCATCCTGATCACGTGGGGCATCTTCGCCACCGCCATGTGCCTGGTGAACGGTGAAACCACGTATTACATCGTCCGGTTCCTGCTCGGTGCCGCCGAGGCCGGGTTCTTCCCGGCGATCCTGTTCTACCTGACGCTGTGGTTCCCTGCCGCGCAGCGCGTCACCGTGCTGGGCATCTTCATCCTTGCCCAGCCCGTATCCAACGCGCTCGGCGCCCCGGTGTCCGGGCTCCTGCTGCAGATGGACGGCGTCATGGGCCTCCAGGGCTGGCAGTGGCTCTACATCATCGAAGGCATCCCGGCGATCGCCCTCGGCCTGCTGACACCCATCCTCATGACGGACCGTCCGCGGGACGCCAAATGGCTCGAAGCCGACGAGCGCAACTGGCTCACCGCCACCATGGACGCCGAACTGGCCGCCAAGTCCCAGTCGGGCAAGCACAACTTCATGGCCGGGCTCAAGGACAAGCGCACCCTGGTCTACTCCGCCCTGTACTTCGGCCTGGTGTGCGGGATTTACGGCCTGGGCCTGTGGATGCCCACCATCGTCGCGGCCCTGGGCAAGTTCTCCACGGCAGAGGTCGGCTTCATCGTCTTCATCCCCTATGCCGTGGCCGCAGTATTCGTCTACTTCTGGAGCAAGCGCGCGGACCGGACCGGCAAGCGTGCCTGGCACGCCTCGGTCAGCATGGTGCTTGCGGGCGTCGGACTAGTGGCCGCCGGCTACCTGCTGCCGGTCAACCCGTTCCTCGCGATGGTCGGTCTGACGCTGTCCGCCATGGGGATCTACGGGGCGATCGCCCCCTTCCTCTCGATGCCCTCCGCGGCGCTGACCGGTGCGGCTGCCGCTTCCGGGCTGGCCCTGGTGAACTCCCTCGGAAACCTCGGCGGCTTCATCTCCCCGTACGCGGTCGGCCTCCTCAAGGACGCCACCGGAAGCAACCAGAGCGGGCTCCTGTTCCTGTCCCTGTGCCTGTGCATCACGGCCGTGGCCACCTACCTGTACGCCCGCCGGCGCCCCGAAGGCGACGCCAGCCTTGACCCCGCGGTCGCAGCGGCTGCCGCCGTCGACCCGGCCAAAGTATCCTGATCCGAAACCCCCGAAGGAATCTTCGTCATGACATCAATTACCCCGTTCCCCACTGAACGCACCGTGGTCCTGACCGGAGCCGCGTCAGCCCGCGGCATCGGCCGTGCCGCCGCCGACCGCCTGGCCAGCGAGGGCTGGTCCATCGCAATCCTGGACATCAATGCCGAGGACGCCAGCGCCGCTGCGGCCGAAATCGGTTCCAACCGTGCGGTCAAGGCCATCGGCGTCGGTGCGGACGTCTCCGACGCCGCGTCGGTTGACCGGGCCATCACCGAGATCGAGGGCTCGCTGCCCCCGATCGTCGCGCTGGCCAACCTGGCCGGCATCAGTTCCCCGACGCCGTTCATGGACACCACTGTCGAGGAATGGGACAAGGTCTTCGCCATCAACATGCGCGGATCCTTCATCGTTTCCCAGCGCGTGCTCAAGGGCATGATCGAGCGCAAGCTCGGCCGGATCGTGAGCATCTCCTCGATTTCGGCACAGCGGGGCGGCGGCACCTACTCAAAGGTCGCCTACAGCGCCTCCAAGGCCGGGATCATCGGATTCACCCGCGCCCTGGCCCGCGAGGTGGGCGAGTTCGGGGTCACGGTCAACGCCATCGCCCCAGGCCCCATCGACACCGACATTATGGGCGGCACCCTGAGCGAGGAACGCAAGGCGCAGATGTCGGAGGGCATCATGATGGGTCGGGTCGGCAGCCGCGAGGAAGTGGCGGCCCTGATCGCCTTCCTGCTCGGCCCGGACGCCGGTTACATCACCGCGGCCACCTATGACATCAACGGCGGCCTCCAGGTCTCCTAACCCGCACGCACCCCCGTTGCGCTATCACTTTTAGGCCTTAAGATCCCGGAATGGCCACCAAGAGTGATAGCGCAACGGGGGAGCTTGGCCACGGTCTAGGCTGGCTCCATGAACGCCGCCCGCAGCCTTCACCCCAGCCCCCGCACGTTGGAGGTCGAGAGCCTTGCCGGTTTCGACCGGCTGGTTGCGGCGGGGGCGCGCAGCATGCACGGCTGGCATGTCCAGTCGCTGGACCTGCGGGGCCGCCGGGCCCAGCTGGAGGCGCTTGAGGCCCAGGGCGCGGTCTTCCTGGGCTGCAGGTTCGACGACGGTGTGGAGGACTTGCTGCGCGGCCGGGGCGCCCTCATCTTTCCCCGGCTCACGGCCGTGCCGTTCAACCCCTACCGCGGGCAGCTGTACACGCCGCAGGAACTCTATTCCGGGATCGCCACCTCACCCTACGAGGACACGCTCGACGCGCGGGTGTACCAGTGGAGCATCCGGCCGGGCCAGCGACGTCGGCTGGATGCGACACTGGCCGCCGCCCTGCATGACCACTCGATCGGCGTGGCCCTCGACGAACTGGCCGGCACCTATCTCCGCGCCGGCCGCACGATGGTGGGGGTCATGGGCGGACACATTGCCCGCCGCGGCACCGCCGTCTTTGAAGGAGCCGCGCTGCTGGGCCGGCTGCTGGCCCGCAGCGGCCGGGTGGTAGCCACGGGCGGCGGCCCCGGGGCCATGGAGGCCGCGAATCTTGGCGCCTTCCTCAGCGAGGCCCCCGAACCGGACTTCCGGCGGGCCCTGGCCGACCTCTCGGCGGTGCCGTCCTTCCGCCCCTCGGTGGCCGCCTGGGCGCGGACGGCCGCGGCGGTCGCCCAACGCCACCCGGAGGGTGTGCCGTCGCTGGGGATTCCCACATGGTTTTACGGCCATGAACCACCGAACTTCTTCGCCACGCATGTGGCCAAATACTTCGCGAATGCCATCCGGGAAGCCATCCTGCTTGAACTGTGCAACGGCGGCATCGTTTTTTTGCCGGGTTCGGGCGGCACGGTCCAGGAGATCTTCCAGGACGCCTGCGAGAACTACTACGCCGCTCCGGAAACCGTCACTCCCATGGTCCTGGTGGGGCACGAACACTGGCTGCGGCGATTCCCGGCCTGGCCCCTCTTACAGAGTCTGGCGTCAGGGCGCCGGATGGAGGGAAGGATCTTCCTGGTCGATACGGTCGAAGAGGCCCTTGAGGCGCTGGAGCGCTAGGGGGTCAGAGATCCTTGCGGCACTGGGCGTGGCCGAGCTCGTAGAGTCCGTTCAGGTCGCCGGCGGCAAGCCCGTCCGGGGCTCCGATCTCGGGGTACATCAGCTGGGCCGGGTCATCGACATGCTCCAGGCCCATCACATGGCCGAGCTCGTGCAGGATCACGGCCGTGGCATAGGCGGCTCCCTCGGAGCGGTCCAGGTCTTCCGCGATTTGCGGGGCATCCAGCTCCAGGCTGCCGGTGACAAAGCTTTTGGGGCCGTCGCCGAAACTGAAGTGTGTGCTTCCGCCCGTGCCGATCACCGGGCCTTTGAGCTGCGGTGCCTGCTCCGGGGTGGTCCAGGCGATCAGCAGCGGCGCCCACCGGTCCCCGTAGAGATCCTTTTGGTAGGGCGCACGTGTGGACGAGGGGGCCTCGGACGTGGGGCCGTCATTGATGAAGGTGATTCCGGTGGCCTGCGAGATCGTCCTGATCGAGTCGTCCACGAGCCGCTCGGCACCCGGCGGGGCCAGGGCGGCATTGATGACGTAGTGCAGCGGGCGGCACGGCGAGTAACCCACCGGAGTGCCGTCGTCATTCGTTGCGAGGAACTTGTACGAGGTGCTGGCGGCCTCCGGTTTCCGGGCCGCGCCGAGGGGGTGGTCCTGCTCCTCGAGCCCGGGCGGGGGAGTGTCCGTCCGGTCTTCGCCGGCCGGCACGGCAGGCTGGCCGGATTTCTGGCCAGCCTGGGGCTGTGCCTGCAGGTCACTGCCTGCTTTGTTTTCTGCACTGTGCCCTGCGTTGTTCCCCGTTCCTCGGGAGACCTCGAAGAGGCCCGTGAACCTCGGATCGCCGTAGACGAGTCCGGCGGTGAGGAAGGCGCCGGCGGCGATCACCGCAGCGGCGGCGAGGTTCCTGATGATCCGCAGAGCGGTGGCTGGCCGGCTGTGCCGAGGTCCGCGGTCCCGAAATTCAGGGCCGTCCACTAGCCAACCACGGCGCCGAAGGCCATGCCCAGCAGGTACGTCACGCCCGCGGCACCCATGCCGATGGCCAGCTGGCGCAGGCCGCGGGTGGCGGGCGAGGTACCGGAGAGCAGGCCCACGACGCCGCCGGTAAGCAGCAGCGCCAAGCCGACGAGGGACGCGGAAACCACCAGTGCGGCGAGTCCTGTCATGCCCAGCAGGAAGGGAATGATGGGCACGATCGCGCCCGAGGCGAAGAAGCAGAAGCTCGACGCCGCCGCGCCCCAGGCGGTGCCGACCGCCTCGTGCTGGTCCTCGCTTTCGGGCAGTTCCGGACGCAGGGACAGGCTGGGATCGCAGTCGCAGTCCAACAGGCCCATCCGCTCCGCGACGCGGTGCTCGGCGGCCTCCCGGGACATGCCGCGGGCCAGGTAGACGAGGAGGAGTTCGTTGTGCTCGATATCGAGCAGCGGCGCCGCCGCCAACGTGATCTGGGTGGGTCGGGTCGCGGCGAGGAGCTCCCGCTGCGACCGCACGGAAATGAACTCGCCGGCCCCCATGGACAGTGCGCCGGCCAGCAGCCCGGCGACGCCGCTGAGGAGTACCACCTGGCTGCCCACGCCCGAGGCCGCCATGCCCATGACGAGGGACAGGTTGCTGACCAGCCCGTCGTTGGCGCCGAAGACGGCGGCGCGGAACGTTCCGGCCAGCCGGTTGCGGCCCCGGGTGGCCAGCCCGCGGACCACTTCTTCGTGGATCTGCTCGTCGGCGACCATGGCCGGGGTGGCGAACGATTCGGTGGCGTACGGGGAGCGGCTCTCCGCCCGCTGGGCCAGGGCCAGGACGAAGACCGAGCCGAAGTGCCGGGCCAGGAAGCCCAGGAACCGGCTCCGGAAGGAGGCATGCCGGTCCTTGCCGGCGTGATCGCCCAGCAACTGGAGCCAGTGCGCTTCATGGCGTCCCTCGGCCTCGGCCAGCGCCAGCAGGATGGCGCGTTCCTCCCCGGCGCGGTTCTGCGCCAGGTCCCGGTAGACGGCCGCCTCGGCACGTTCATCGGCGAGATACTGTCGCCAGCGCTTGATGTCCGCTGCGCTGGGCGCTGCGCTCGCGTCTGTTGCGGGCGACGGGCTCGGTGCGCTGACGGGAGCGGCAGTGGAGGGAGCCGCCCCGGGGCCAGCAGAGGCGTGCGGCGGGGCGGGGCGCGGGTCCGTATCGCGGACCGAAGAGGGCTGTGTCGGGTGGTGCTGCGAAGAATCGTTGCGGTCCGATTCGGTGTGCTGAGACACGAAAAACTCCTGGGTTTGGTCGGGCATGGTCCGGCCCCATTGCGACTCCAGACTACCCCGTATTTCCGCGCTTTTCCGGCTGGCAATCCTCAGTGGAAAGTTTAGGGAGGCCGTAACTGCCCTGCTCCGGCGGGCCCGCCCGCAGCCGCTTTCCGGCAGCAATTGTGGGCCCTTGACCGCCCGGGTCCGCGGTGTTCGAATGAAACCCAGGGCGGGCTCCCCGGGGCCCTGCCGCCACCGAAGCCGCATGGAGGTTGCATCATGGATAGCACCGCATCACATCCCATCCAGCCGGCCCGGGAGTCACTCGAGTCCGATCCCGCCTACGACTACGCCGAGGACGCGCCCGTCAGTGATGCCGCGGAGACCGAGGACGAGGAGCTTCTCGAAGAGGCTGACCGGCTCGTTCCCCTGGACGCGGAAGACTTCCTGGGGGACGAGAAGCCGGTGGTGCCCGTGGAAGGTGAGGAATTCCTTGCGCCGGAGGAAAATGAGTGATCCTCCCGTGGCCCGTTAAGTTGCCTAAAGGCCGACGGCGGCGCCCCCGAAAGGGGAGCGCCGCCGTCGACCTTTAACTCGCGGTCAAGACCCTGCCGGGCCTGGGCCCTAGTGCGTGAGGGCCGGGGCCTTTTCTTCCTCGGCCGCGTGGCCGGCGACACGCCGGCGCCAGTTCTGCATGACCGCGGGATCCGTCGGCTTGGTCAGCAGCGACACCGCGACGTAGACGACCGCGGAAGCCGCCAGGCCGTAGTAGATCGGCTCGTTGGCGTAGATGCCGTCCAGCGGAACCTCGGCGTTGATTTCCAGGATGATCATGGTGCCGAGCGTGATGACCGAGCCCACCGCCATGGACGCCGCGGCGGCGACGCCGGTGCCGCGCTTCCAGACCAGGCCGCCAAGGATGGCCACGAGCAGGCCGCCAACCAGGATGTCGTACGCAATGGTCAGGGCCGCGACAACGTCCTTGGTGACGATGGCGATCACGATTGCCACGATGCCCAGGCCCAGGACCCACATGCGGTTGGCCTTGACGTCGTGTTCCGGGTTGTCGGTGTCATCGGTGTTGACCGTCTTGCCGAACCAGCCGGCAACGAACGGCAGCACATCGGCGCGGGCCACGGTGGCGGCCGCGATCAGGGCGCCGGAGGCGGTGGACATCATGGCGGCGACGGCGGCGGCCAGCACGAGGCCGCCGATGCCGATGGGCAGCAGATGGGTGGCGACCTCGGCGTAGACGACGTCCTTGCCCAGGGCCTTGACGTCGATCTGCGGCAGGGCCACCCGGGCGCCGAGGCCGATCAGGGCGCCGGCTGCGCCGTAGAGGATGCAGTAGATGCCGGCCGTGGCGCCGCCCCAGCGGGCGACTTCAGGCGTCTTGGCGGTGAACACACGCTGCCAGATGTCCTGGCCGATCAGCAGGCCGAGGGTGTACACCACAAAGTAAGTGATGATCGTCTGGGCGCCGATGCCGTCGATCTGGAAGAAGGTGGCGTCCACCCGGCTGCGGATCCCGTCGAGGCCGCCGGCGGCGTTGAGCGTGAACGGCAGCATCAGGAAGAAGATGCCGACCGTCTTGATGACGAACTGGACCTGGTCGGCCAGCGTGATGGACCACATGCCGCCGATGGTCGAGTACACCAGCACGATTGCCCCGCCGACGGCGATCGCGAGGGCGCGGTCCCAGCCGAAGAGCACCACGAAGATGGTGGCGTAGGCGCCCGTGGAGGTGGCGCAGAGCATCAGCGTGTAGGCAAGCATGACGATGCCCGAGGTCTGCGTGGCGTTGCTGCCGTAGCGCAGGGTCAGCATCTGGGAGACGGTATAGATCTTCAGCTTCTGGATGGTGCTGGCGAAGAGCAGGCTCAGCAGCAGGACGCCGGCGCCGATTGCGACGACGAGCCACATGCCGGAGATGCCGAACTTGTAGCCCAGGCCCACGCCGCCGACGGTCGAGGCGCCGCCCAGGACGACGGCGGCCATGGTGCCGGTGTAGAGGAACGGACCGAGGCGGCGGCCGGCCACGAGGAAGTCGCTATTGTTCTTGGTGCGGGACTTGCCCCACCATCCGAACGCCAGCATGGCGGCCAGGTACACCACCACGATTGCGATGTTGACGAAAGTTGCGTCCATATAAAGGCTCCTTGGAGCTGGTTGACAGCGGATGCGGGCCTGCCGGGCCTCAACAGGGTGGTCGGCAAGGCTGCCGCTGCATGACGTGGGTAGAGGAGGATTTCCGTCGGAACCTCCGGTTTTGCCTTATAGGCAACACATGTTGCCCAGAAGAGTATGCTGTGACTCCGGTAACAGTCAAGACGCCGGGCGTGGTGCCGCCGCCTCCGCGTCACGAAGGCCCGCTCCCGCTAGGATTGCTCCAATGATGGGGCCAAGCGGCCGGCCGTGAAAGGTTCCTAAATGAAGGCACTACCAGTTGAACCGAGCAATGTTCCCGTTGCCATCGGTTCGCGGATCCGCGCCGCCAGGCAGTCCCAGCGGCTCACCATTGAACAGGTCGCAGACGCCACCGGGCTCACCAAGGGATTCCTGAGCCGGGTCGAGCGGGACCTGACCTCGCCCTCGGTTGCCTCCCTGGTAACGCTGTGCCAGGTTTTGTCCATCTCTATCGGCGACCTCTTCGCCGCCCCCGAAACGCACCTCACGAAGCGGAATGAGGGCCCTCGAATCTCCCTCGGCGGCGAGGGGATCGTCGAGCGGCTGCTGACCGCGCGCTCCGAGCGCCGCGTCCAGATCATCCAGGCCGTGATCGAGCCGCGCGGGCGCGGCGAGTCCGAACTCTATGCCGTGGACTGCGACGTCGACGTCCTGCATGTGGTCAAGGGCAGCATCCGCCTGATCCTCACGAATGAGGAATTCGAGCTCAGCACCGGAGACACCGTAACGTTCCCCGGCCGGGAACCCCACACCTGGGTCAATCCCACGGACGACGCCGTCGAGGTGCTGTGGGTGCTCGTACCCGCCGCCAGCCGCTGAGGGCATGAAAGCATCCGTAACCACCGCAAAAGTATCCGCACGGCGCACGCCGGAGATACACAGGACGAGCGGAAGCCGCTCGCGTCATCAACTGGGGGATCCATGAACCGCAACAACGTCTTTCTGTCCCTGGCCCTGGCCGCCGCGCTCGCGGCCGCCCTTGGCCTGAGCTCGTGCGCCGCCGCGGGCCAGCGGGCCGGCGAAACGGCAAGCGGCCCCGCCAGTGAAACCGCGGCCCCGGCGCAGCAGGAATCCGGCGCGCCCGCCACGACCGCCTCCTCCGCCGCTTCGGCCCTGCCCTCGCCCGCCCCGAGCGCCTCCGCTACCCCCGTCCCGGCCGCGCCCACAGCCACGGCCAGCGCGGTGGCCGGCGTGAAAACCTTCACCTTCCCGGACGGGCACCTCTCCTTCTCCTATCCGAGCGGCTGGTCCGTCCGGTTGGTGGGCTCGCCCGGGAACGCGGCCAAGCTGCGGGACGTGCAGGCGGTCATCGCCGACGCCACCGGCAACGAACTGGCTTCCGTCACCAGCAGCACCAGCGCCAGCAACGCTTCCGGCCCTGTGGCCCGCACCGTGCTGGACACCGCCCCGGTGCCGGGGCTGAAAGATGTGGACGGCGAGCAGCTGGCCTTCGGCTTCGCGTTCGATTCCCTCGCCGACCAGTCCGATTTCCACATGAGCGTCCGCAAGCAACGCGACTTCGCGCCCGCGGTCTCTGACTCCGGCTCCGCCTACGTCAGCTTCGCCAACGGCGGGGCGGAGGCCAAGGTGCTCTTCGGCAGCCCGGCGTTTGCCTCCGTCGACGCCGCCAAGGCCTGGATGACCACGGAGCAGTACAGCCAGCTCAAGCGCCTGCTGCTCACCCTCAAGTACAGCTGACGTCCCTTTCCTTGGTGAGATCGGCCCTGGTGAGATGTGCGTCACATCCTGGCAATCTGCCGGAAACGGCAATTTAATGCCCCGAGCCGGCACGTAACGTGCCCGCAAGAATGGGAAAGCCTTCCCGAAACACGCCGTGAGTAGCGTCAACGGCGGGGGGACGCTCGTCAGTCCCAAACGTCACATGGTCTCGCCGCATCGGCGCCCTCGGAGCGCCGGCACTCGAGGAAGGCTCCCGCTATGAAGTTCTCTGTGCTTGCAGTAGGAATGGCAACAGATCCGCAGGTCCTTGACCCCGGATCGACCGCGTGGATGCTCACGGCGTCCGCTCTGGTCCTCCTGATGACCCCCGGGCTTGCGTTCTTCTACGGCGGGCTCGTCAGAATGAAGTCCGTCCTCAACATCATGATGATGAGCTTCGGCGCCATGGGCGTGGTGGCCGTCGTCTGGGCCCTGTGGGGCTATGGCCTGGCCTTCGGTCCGGATGCGCTGGGCGGCTTCGTCGGGGATCCCTTCACCAACTTCGGCCTGAGCGGGCTGACCACCAGCATCGGCTCCAAGGCGGCAGGCCTGCCGGACATGATCTTCGTCGGCTTCCAGGCCACGTTCGCCATCATCACCGTCGCACTGATCAGCGGCGCGGTGGCCGAGCGCGTCAGGTTCGGCCCCTGGCTCCTCTTTGCCGCCCTTTGGGTCACGCTCGTTTACGCGCCGATCGCGCACTGGGTCTGGGGCGGCGGCATTTTCGGACCTACCGGCATCATCGGCAGCAAGATCTCGGCCCTCGACTTCGCCGGCGGCACGGTGGTCCACATGAACGCCGGCATTGCCGGACTGATGCTTGCCGTGGTTCTGGGCAAGCGGCTCGGCTTCATGAAAGACCCCAACATCCGCCCGCACAACCTGCCGTTCGTGATGCTCGGCGCAGGGCTGCTCTGGTTCGGCTGGTTCGGCTTCAACGCCGGCTCGGAACTCGCCGCCGACGCCACGGCCGCCCTGGCCTGGACCAACACGCTGCTCGCCACCAGCGCCGCCCTGCTGGGCTGGCTGCTCGTGGAGCGGCTGCGCGACGGGCATGCCACCTCGCTCGGCGCCGCCTCGGGAGCCGTCGCGGGACTCGTGGCAGTCACCCCGGCCTGCGGATTCATCGACCCCATCGGCGCCATCCTGATCGGCGCGATCGCCGGGGCCGTCTGCGCGCTCGCCGTCGGGCTGAAATTCAAGATCGGACTCGACGACTCCCTGGACGTCGTGGCCGTGCACTTCGTCGGCGGCCTGTGGGGGACCCTGGCCCTCGGATTTTTCGCGCTTCCGTCCACCAAGACGGCCGGCGGCCTGTTCTACGGCGGCGGCCTGGCGCAGTTCTGGCCACAGATTCTCACCGCCCTGATCGTCACGGCATGGAGCGCCGCCATGACCACACTGATTGGCTTCGCGATCCACAAGAGCATAGGCATGCGCGTTTCCGAAGCCGACGAGCTCTCCGGCATTGACGTGACGGAGCACGCCGAAACGGCGTATGAGCTCCTCATGGTCGGCGGCAGCTTCCACCCCGGTGACCCGCATGCCCGGACTGATGCGGCCGAGGCCCACGCGACGGCCCACGCCGGGACCCCGGCCGAAGCCCCAGCCGGGACCAAAGCCGAGGCCGAGGGTGAGGCCGTCCGCGGCAGGGTGTCGTCATGAAGCTCGTCACGGCGATTGTGCGGCCGGAGCGGGTCGCGGCCGTTAGCGCGGCCCTGGAGCGGGCCGGGGTCAACGGCCTGACCGTGAGCCAGGCCAGCGGCTACGGCCGGCAGCGGGGCCATACCGAGGTTTACCGGGGCGCCGAATACAGCTCGGACCTGCTGCCCAAGGTGCGGCTCGAAGTCCTGGTCGACGAGGGCGCCCTCGGCGCCGTCATGGCTGCCATTGAAGAGGGAGGGCGCACGGGCCGCTTCGGCGATGGCAAGATCTGGATTATCGAGGTGCGCGACGCCGTCCGCGTCCGCACGGGGGAGCGGGGCGCGTCGGCCATCGCCTGAGGTTGGTAAACAACTGATGCGCAATACGAAACTTCGAGTGTATGATGGCTGTCACAACCGTCGGTCAATCCTCGAAGGAGAGGCTTCTTTTGGAAGAGCTGCGCATCGAGGCCAATGGCAACCTTGGCCCCATCGATTCATCCCGCGTCCCACGCTACGCCGGGGCTGCCACGTATGCCCGCCTGCCGCGCCTGGACCAGGTGGCCAAGGCAGACGTCACGGTGGTCGGCGTGCCGTTCGACACCGGCGTCTCCTACCGCCCCGGCGCCCGCTTCGGGGCCAACCACATCCGCGAGGCCAGCCGCCTGCTCCGGCCGTACAACCCGGCCTGGGACGTCAGCCCCTTCGAGAACATCCAGGTTGCCGACGCCGGCGACATGGCGGTCAACCCCTTCAACATCAACGACGCCATCGAAACCATCCAGCAGAACGCCCTGGACCTGACGGCGTCCGGCAGCAAGCTCGTCACCCTCGGCGGCGACCACACCATCGCCTTGCCGCTGTTGCGCGCCGCCGCCGAGCGCGCCGGCGGCCCCATTGCCATGCTGCACTTCGACGCGCACCTGGACACCTGGGACACCTACTTCGGCGCCGAGTACACCCACGGCACACCCTTCCGCCGCGCCGTCGAGGAAGGCATCCTGGACACCGAGGCCATCAGCCACATCGGCACCCGCGGTCCGCTCTACGGCAAGAAGGACCTCGACGACGACCACCGCTTCGGCTTCGGCATCGTCACCTCCGCCGACGTCTACTACCAAGGCGTCCTGGAGACGGTCGCCAAGGTCCGGGACCGGATCGGCAACCGCCCGCTCTATATCTCCGTGGACATCGACGTACTTGACCCCGCGCACGCCCCGGGCACCGGCACGCCGGAAGCCGGCGGCATCACGAGCCGCGAGCTGCTGGAAATCATCCGCGGGTTCCGCGGCATGAACCTCGTCGGTGCCGACGTCGTCGAGGTCGCCCCGGCCTACGACCACGCCGAGATCACAGGCGTGGCGGCAAGCCACGTCGCCTACGAACTCGTAACACTGATGGCGGACCGCGCCGTCGAAGGGGACCGCTTCGGCGCCCCGAACGGCTACGCTGCCCAGGCCCTCGGCCAGGAATCCCGCCGACCCGCCGGCTTCAGCTCCTCTGTGGCTTCGCCGGTGGCTTCGCGATGACCGGCGTGCGCAACGGCGGGGACCTCGTCGTCGAAACCCTTGAGGCGCTCGGCGCCAAGACGGTCTTCGGCATCCCGGGCCAGCACGCCCTGGGCCTGTTCGACGCGATGGGCCGCGGGAACCTGCACTTCGTCTCCTCCCGGGTCGAGAACAACTCGGCCTTCGCCGCCGACGGCTACTCCCGCGCCACTGGCGAAGTCGGCGTGCTGTTCCTGTCCACCGGCCCGGGCGCGCTGACGTCCTTGGCCGGGCTGCAGGAGGCTTACGCCACCGGCGTTCCCATGGTGGTCGTGGCCAGCCAGATCCCGCTCGAGGGCCTTGGCGCCCGGCGCAAGGGCATGCTGCACCAGCTCGATGACCAGAAGGCCTCGGCCGCGAACGTCACCAAGTCCCAGCGGCTGATCCAGCACGCCTCCGGCATCCCCTCGGCCATCCAGGATGCCTGGACCGAGGCGATCTCCTCGCCGCAGGGCCCCGTGTGGCTCGAAATCCCGCAGAACGTCCTGCTGGACCCCATCATGGTGCCTCCCGTGGAGGACGCCCTCGCCGAAGCGGCCGACAACCCGCCCCGCGTGGAGCTGGTCCGCGAAGCCGTGAAATGGCTCTCGACGGCGGAACGTCCCGCCATCATCGCCGGCGGCGGCACCCGCCGCGGCCATGCCGAAAAGTCGCTGCTCTCGATTGCGGAGAAGCTGCGGGCGCCGGTCATCTGCACCCCGGGCGGCAACGGCGCGTTCCCGTGGAACCATGAGCTCTCCCTGCAGTCCTGGATCGAGGACCAGTACATGACGGAGGTGCTCGAGGACGCCGACGTGCTGATCGTCATCGGCTCCTCCCTGGGCGAGGTCACCTCCAACTACTTCACCTTTGAACCGCGCGGCCGGATCATCCAGATCGACGCCGAGCCCCGCGTCCTGGAGTCCAACCGCCCGGGACTGGGCATCCGGGCGGACGCCGGCCAGGCCCTGGCCGCCCTCGACGCCGCCCTGACTGAACCGCACGGCGAACGTGCCGACTGGCACGGCACGGCTCCCGAGGTACTCGTCAAGGACACCCTGGCCAAGGTCAAGGCCCGGCTCGAGTCCCAGGACCTCGGCAAGGAACTGAAGTTCATGGCCGACATCCGCGAGGCCGTTCCCGCGGCCATGCAGACGTTCTGGGACATGACCATCTCGGCCTACTGGGGCTGGAGCTGCTGGGATGCCCGCGACGGCCAGTTCCACTCCGCGCAGGGCGCCGGCGGGCTGGGCTTCGGCTTCCCCGCGGCGATCGGCGGCGCCGTCGGGCTCGAAACCACCGGCGCATCCGCCGGCGCACCTGCCGGACACGCCAGAGTGCTGGCCGTCTCCGGCGACGGCTCGGCGATGTACTCCATCTCCGAGCTCGCCACCGCCAAGCAGCACAACGTCCCGGTCACCTGGCTCATTGTGGACGACGGCGGCTACGGCATCCTGCGCGAATACATGGTCGGCGCCTTCGGCAAGGCCACGGCCACTGAGCTCGCCCGCCCCGACTTCGTCAAGCTGGCAGAGTCCTTCGGCGTCCCGGCCGTCCGGGTTGCCCCGGAGGACGTCGGGGACGCCCTGAAGGCGGGCTTCGCCGCGGACGGCCCCAACGTCGTCGTCGTCGAAACCCTGCTCCAGATGTTCGGCCCCACCCACCTGGCCACGTAGGCGCACCAACACCACAGCAGCACCGCTGCGCAGCGCGGACCGGCCGGGTCTGCCCCTCACCGCGAGGGGCAGGCCCGGCCGGTCCGCGTTTGCTATTTAAGGGTCTTCCGAGGCCGCGCGGCACCTCCCACGAGAGAGTTAGTTTCCCGAAGTAACCATTTTCGTATATAGTTGCCTAGGGCAAACAAAAGAGGGGTGTCCATCATGTCAGTTGAATCCAACGCTGCAGCCAGACTCGTCTACCAGATCTTCGATCTGCAGCGCGCGGTCCGTTGCGTTGCCGCCGCCAGCCTGCGGGGGCAGGACACCGGAGTGGCGCTTCAAGGCGTTCTGCGCTTTGTGGGGGAGGGCGAATCCCGGGCCACGCATCTTGCGGAGCGGCTCGGCGTCAGCGCCCCGGTCCTCAGCCGGCACATCGCCGACCTCGAAGAGCACGGCTATGTGGTCCGCCGGCCTGACCCGGAAGACGGCCGCGCGCAGCTGATCGCCCTGTCTGCCGCCGGCACGGAGAAACTGCGTGTCATCGAGGACCAGCGGACGGCCACCATCCAGGACCTGCTGCAGGACTGGAGCCAGGATGACGTCGAACTGACGGCGCGCACCCTCGAAAAACTTGCTGAGTCCCTCAGGACCTCAGCCCGGGCAACGACGGCCGGACCCACGAATACGACCGAAATTGTTGAGGAGTAGATATATGGCTAGCCACGCCGCCGCCACAGGGCCGTCCCCGGCCCCGTCGGACGTTCCGCAGGGGGCATCCCGCGCATCCCAGACCGCCGCAGAACCTGTGGCGATGACTCACCGCCAGATCATGGAGGCCCTCACCGGGCTGCTGGCGGCGTTCTTCACCGCCATCCTGAGCAGCACGATCGTCGCCAACGCGCTGCCCACCATCATGTCCGAACTCAAGGGCACCCAGACGGACTTCGCCTGGGTGATCACCGCCGCGCTCCTGGCCAACGCGGCAACCACCCCGATCTGGGGCAAGCTCGCGGACCTCTTCAACAAGAAGGTCCTCGTCCAGCTGAGCATCGTGATCTTCGTGGCGGGCTCCGTTATGGCCGGTTTGTCCGAGACCATCCCGCTGCTGCTGACCGCCCGTGTCATCCAGGGCATCGCCATGGGCGGCCTCACCGCCCTGGCCCAGGCCATCATCGGCTCCATGATTCCGCCGCGCGACCGCGGAAAGTACTCCGGCTACATGGGCGGCGTCATGGCCGTGGGCACGGCAGGCGGCCCGCTGCTCGGCGGCTTCATTGTCGACAGCCCGCTGGGGTGGCGCTGGACCTTCTTCGTCTGCGTCCCGCTCGCCGTGGTCGCGCTCATCCTGCTGCAGGTCACCCTCAAGATCCAGCACGTCAAGCGCCCCGCCAAGATCGACTGGCTCGGCTCCATCCTGTTGACCTCCGGCGTCAGCCTGCTGCTCATCTGGGTCTCCTTCGCCGGCAATCCCGACTACTACGACTGGTGGTCGTGGCAGACGGTCGCCATGGTGGGCGGCGGCATCGTGCTCCTTGGCCTGCTCGTGCTGGTGGAATCCAAGGTCGCCCAGCCCATCATCCCGCTCAAGATCATCTCTGAGCGGACCACCGCCCTCGCGATCCTCGCCTCGGTGGCCGTCGGAGTGGGCATGTTTGGCTCCTCGACCTTCCTTGGCCAGTACTTCCAGGTGGCACGCGGCGCCACCCCCACCGAGGCCGGCCTGCTCACGCTGCCCATGATCGCCGGCAACCTCATCGGGTCGGTCGCCTCCGGCATGCTGATCAGCCGCACCGGCAAGTGGAAGCGGTACCTCGTGGCCGGCGCCATCTTGCTGATCGGCGGCCTGGGCCTGGCCGGCAGCATGGACCACACCACTGACCTGTGGATGACCGGTATCTACACCGCCATCCTCGGCGTCGGCCTGGGCCTGCTGATGCAGAACCTCGTCCTCGCCGTCCAGAACACGGTCCAGGCCAAGGACATCGGCACGGCCAGCGCCTCTGTGGCCTTCTTCCGGTCCGTCGGCGGTGCGATCGGCGTCTCGGTCCTCGGCGCCGTGCTGGGCAACCGCGTCAAGGAGCTCGTCGTGGAGGGGCTGGCATCGGCCGGCATCCAGGTTCCCGCCGGATCCGCGGGGGCCAGCATGGACCTCAAGGACATGCCGGCACCGATCCGCGACATCATGCGTGCCGCCTACGGCGACGCGATCGCCGAGGTCTTCCTGATCTCCGCAGTCGTCGGACTCGTGGCGCTGGTGGCCATCCTGTTCATCAAGGAACGCCCGCTGCGCCGCACGGTCGACGTGCGGCCGGAACCCGCCGAAATCGCAGGGGACGCCCCGGATGCCGGGATGGCCGCGATGGCCGGTGCCACGGCCCCGGCTTTGGGGAACACGGGTTACACAGGGAACGACGCCGGCGAGGCAGCTTCGCCCGCCGGCGGAACCGGCATCGTTGACCTGGACCGGGAATTCATCGAGGTGCTCAGCCGGGAGCGCGCCGAATCCCGCTTCCCCGATGCCGCCCGCCAGCGGACCCGGACCTTGGTGGCCGAGGACCGGCCCGAAGCCGCCGACGTCGTACCTGTGATGCTCCAGACCCAGCGGCTCCTCGCGGAGCAGCAGCTGCTGCTGGCGGACGCCCTGCGCGCCGTGCACGAGCAGGCCGCCGAGCAGCGTGCGATCGCCGCGGAACAGGCCCGGGTTGCCGAGGAGCTCACGGCCCTGCGCCGGCAGCTCGCCAAGCAGCGCAAGATGCAGCGCGCGGCTGCCGACTACATCGCCACCCACGGGCGGCACCGGACCGAGTAGCGCCGGCTCACAGTACCGGACCGCAGAGGCTCCGCGGCCGCCCGAGCGGCGGCTGCGGGGCCTTCGTGCGGCGAGACGGTTGCGGGGGAGACCACAGCAGCCGCTTAAGTACGCCGTTTGGATGATATTGAGCTCCCGATGTTCCTCCCGGGCGAGGGTTTTCGTAGAGTTGGGTGGCTAAGGCTGTCGGTCCCATGGGCTAGTCTCCAATCAGCCTTCCAATAAACTTCACTATTTAGCTCTCCCATACTTTGCTCTCCCCATAATTTGGTCTCCCTATAATTCAGTCTTCGTAAGGACTCGTGGGCATGCTCGTTACCCTCATGCGGCGCTATTCCAAGCCGTATCTGCCATACATCGCGGCTGTGGTCATCTTCCAGCTGGCCTCGACCATCGCGGCTCTGTACCTCCCCAGCCTCAATGCCCAGATCATCGACGAGGGCGTCTCCCGCGGCGACACGGACTACATCTGGCGCACCGGCGGCGTCATGCTCGGCGTCGCGCTGATCCAGGTGGCCACCGCGATCGCCGGCGTCTACTTCGGCTCGAAGGCGGCGATGGCGTTCGGCCGGGACCTGCGCCGCGGCGTGTTCCGCAAGGTGAGCAGCTTCTCGGCACGGGACGTGAACCTCTTCGGCGCCCCCACCCTGATCACCCGGGGCACCAACGATGTGCAGCAGGTCCAGATGCTCATGCTCATGGCGCTGAACTTCATGGTGGCCACACCCATCATGTGCATCGGCGGGATCTTCATGGCCCTGCGCGAGGACCTCAACCTGTCCTGGCTCGTCTGGGTGTCCGTGCCCCTGCTCGTAGTCGTGGTGGGCTACCTCGTGGTCCGCCTCATGCCGCTCTTCCGTTCCATGCAGGAGAAGATCGACCGGCTCAACGGTGTCCTCCGCGAGCAGATCATCGGCATCCGCGTGGTCCGGGCCTTCGTGCGCGAACCCCACGAGGCCGAGCGCTTCGGCGCGGCCAACCAGGACCTCACCGACGTCTCGCTGAAGATCGGTTCCCTGTTTGTGCTGATGTTCCCCGCCATCGGCATGATCCTGCACATCTCCACGGCCGCCGTGCTCTGGTTCGGTGGCCAGCGCGTCGATGCCGGCGAGATGCAGATCGGCTCGCTGACGGCCTTCCTCCAGTACCTCCTGCAGATCCTGATGGCCGTCATGATGGGCACCTTCATGGCCATGATGATTCCCCGCGCCTCGGTCTGCGCCGACCGGATTGGTGAAGTGCTCGACGTCGAACCCTCCATCCACGAATCGCTCACCCCGGTGACGCCTGCGGCAAAGGCCGGCCGCGTCGAATTCCGCAACGTGACCTTCGCCTACCCCGGCGCCGAGGCTCCCGTGCTCAGCAACATCAGCTTTACGGCCGAGCCCGGACAGACCGTGGCGATCATCGGCTCCACCGGCGCCGGCAAGTCCAGCCTGCTGGCCCTGCTCCCGCGGCTCTACGACGCCGAGTCGGGCGAGGTCCTGCTCGACGGCGTCCCCGTCACCCAGCTGGCCCGCGCCGAGATCACGCAGCGCGTGGCCATGGTGCCGCAACGGCCCTACCTGTTCTCCGGCACCATTGAGCACAACCTGCGCTTCGGCAAGCCCGAGGCCACGGACTCGGACCTGTGGGAAGCACTGACGGTCGCCCAGGCCGCGGAGTTCGTGCGCGAAAAGAAGGGTGGCCTCGCAGCGCGGATCGCCCAGGGCGGCACCAACGTCTCCGGCGGCCAGCGGCAGCGGCTGTGCATCGCCCGCGCGCTCGTCACCGAACCCAAGGTCTTCCTGTTCGACGACTCGTTCTCGGCCCTTGACGTCGCCACCGACGCCAGGCTCCGCCGGGCGCTCAAGGCCAAGACGGCCGATGCCACGGTGATCATCGTCGGCCAGCGGGTGTCCACCATCGCCGATGCGGACCAGATCCTCGTGCTGGACAACGGCAGGATCGTGGATCGCGGAACACATGAGGAACTGTTGGAAAGCTCCAGCACCTACCAGGAAATCGTCGAATCCCAGCTGAGCGCGGAGGCAGTGGCATGAGCACCAACGAGAAAGTCTCCACCACGCCGGCCACCGCAGCCGGCCAGGCCGCTGCCGATACGGACGCCACCGACCTGATCGAAGATGACTTCATCGAGGAGGAGTACACGCCCGGCGAGGCCGACGGCGGCATGTTCGGCGCCGTGCCGGCCAAGAAGGCCCAGCACTTCTGGCCCTCGGCCAAACGGCTCATGGGACTGCTGAAACCCGAGCGCGCCGGCATCACCGCCGTGCTCGCCATGGTGACGGTCGCCGTCGTCCTCAACGTCATTGCCCCGAGGATCCTGGGCCAGGCGATGGACGTGATCTTCGCCGGAGTGGTCGGCAAGCAGCTCCCGGCCGGGGCCACCAAAGAACAGTTCATCGAAGGACTGCGCTCCCAGGGCCAGGACAACTTCGCCGACATGCTCGCCAAGATGGACGTCGTGCCGGGCGCTGGCATCGATTTTCAGAAGCTCGCGTTCCTCATCAGCGTGGTGCTGGTGATGTATTTCGTCGCCAACATCTTTCTGTGGCTCCAGGGCTATGTCCTCAACGTGCTGGTCATGCGCGTGGTGCGCACGCTGCGCGATGACACCGAGAAGAAACTCAACAAGCTGCCGCTGAACTACTTCGATACCCGCCAGCGCGGCGACATCCTTTCCCGTGTCACGAACGACGTCGACAACATCCAGCAGGCGCTCCAGCAGGCCTTCGCCCAGCTCGTGAACTCGGCCCTGACGGTCATCGGGATCGTGATCATGATGTTCATCGTGTCCTGGCAGCTGGCCCTGATCGCCCTCGTCGCCCTGCCGCTCTCCGGCGTGGCCGCCGGCATCATCGGCGCCCGCAGCCAGAAACTCTTCGCCGCCCAGTGGAAGAACACCGGTGAGCTCAACGGCCAGATCGAGGAATCGTTCTCCGGCCACGACCTCGTCCGCGTGTTCGGCCGCGACGCCGACATGCTGGCCCGCTTCGACGAACGCAATGAGGAACTCTACAAGGCCAGCTTCGGAGCCCAGTTCGTCTCCGGCATGATTATGCCGGTCATGCAGTTTGTCTCCTACCTCAGCTATGTCGGGATCGCCGTCGTCGGCGGGCTGCGCGTGGCTTCGGGCAGCATGAGCCTGGGCGACGCCACGGCGTTCATCCAGTACTCGCGCGAATTCACCCAGCCGCTGGGCCAGATGGCCGGCATGGCCAACATGCTGCAGTCCGGTGTCGCCTCCGCCGAGCGGGTTTTTGAATTCCTCGACGCCGACGAACAGGACGCCGAGACCGCCACCGAGCACCTCCCGGCGAAGACAGACGGGCACGTCGAGTTCAAGCACGTCACCTTCAGCTACACGCCGGACAAGCCGCTGATCGAGGACCTGTCCTTCACGGCCGAGCCCGGACACACGGTGGCGATCGTGGGACCGACCGGGGCGGGCAAGACCACCCTGGTCAACCTCGTGATGCGCTTCTACGAGCTCAACTCCGGCAGCATCACCCTGGACGGGGTGGACATCACCCGGCTGAGCCGTTCGGAGCTGCGCGCCAAGGTCGGTATGGTGCTGCAGGACGCCTGGCTGTTCGGCGGAACCATCTACGAGAACATCCGCTACGGCAAGCTGGACGCCACCGAAGAACAGATCCTGGCGGCGGCCAAGGCCACGTTCGTGGACCGCTTCGTCCGGGCGCTGCCGGACGGCTACAACACGGTGATCGACGAAGAGGGCAACAACGTCAGTGCCGGCGAAAAGCAGCTGATCACCATCGCCCGGGCCTTTGTGGCGAACCCGTCGCTGCTGATCCTGGACGAGGCCACGAGTTCCGTGGATACCCGCACCGAAGCCCTGGTCCAGAAGGCCATGGCGGCGCTGCGGACGGAGCGCACCAGTTTCGTCATCGCCCACCGCCTTTCCACCATCCGGGACGCCGACACCATCCTTGTCATGGAGGACGGGCAGATCGTCGAGCAGGGCCGGCACGCCGAACTGCTGGCCCTGCAGGGCGCGTACTACCGGCTGTACATGTCCCAGTTCGCCGGTGAGGACGCAGACTCTGCCGTGGCGGATTCCGCGGAGGACGCGACGGCGGTGCACAGCTGAGCGCCGCAGGCCCCGCCGGGAAGGGCGCAGCCGGCGGGAACGGGCCCGGCAGGGAGAGCGCAGGCACAGCCGCGGGCCCGGCCGGGAAGGGTGGACCCGCTGAGGAGAACACATCCACGGAGCCCTGGCGCCTCGAGGTGGAGGTGCCGATGCGCTGGAGCGATATGGATGCCTACGGGCACATCAACAACGTCCAGATTGTCCGGATCCTCGAAGAAGCACGGATCGCGGCTTTCGGCCCGCCCCGGGGTCCCGGGCTGCCGGGAACCGAACCGCTGGTGCCGCTCTTCAATGAAATTCCGGAAGGGACGCTGGCGCTCGTCGTCGAGCACAAGATCAGGTACGTCAGGACCCTTGAGTACCGGAACGTGCCCGCCGTCGTCCAGTTGTGGATCGGGGCGGTTAAGGGCGCCAGCTTCGACATCCACTACCTGGTGCAGGATCCCGTCACGCGGGAGGACTGTGTCCGGGCCACGAGCCATCTTGCCTTTGTGGACGAGGCAACCGGCCGGGTGTTGCGGCTGACGCCGGAGCAGAAGGACCGGATGGCTCCCCACACCCGCGCCCACCCGGTCCCATAGCCTCTGTTCCGGTTCCCGGCACGGCTCCTAGAATGAACAATCCCGACGCATAAGGAGGCGTGGTCGCCGTGAACATGGGCAAAGACATGCACAAGAACATGCATCACAACCTAGGCAACACCTTGCACCAGAACATCCACAAGCAGCACACCCGCAAGAAGAAGTGGAACGAACTCTCGCCGATGGCACGGTTCGGAACCATCTCCGCTGGCATCGTCCAACTCTCGCTGCTGGTCGCAGCCCAGACGGACATCAGCCGACGCCCGGCTGCGCAGATCCGCGGCAGCAAGGCCATGTGGCGGCTTGCCACGCTGGTGAATTTCATCGGTCCGGCCACGTATTTCACCTTCGGCGTGAAGCGCCGGCCCGGCGCGAAACCGGGTCTGCTGCCCGCCCGTCCATAATCTACTGGCCGGTAGTTTAGGGGCGGCGTTAAATGGGCGCGTTCAGTTTAAGCCTGTAAATTGAACGTATGACCCCAACCAAGAAGCCTGCCCTGCACCGCGCCCTCGGTATCTCCAAGGAGATTGAAGACGCGGCGTGGTTTGTGCTGGGCCCGGGGTTGCTCGGCAAGGCGTCCCCCCTGGACGGCCGCACCAAAACGTGGTCCGTCCAGGCTGCCGCGGAGTTGCTGGAACGCCTCGAACGGGGCGTTCCGGATCCCAAGGCGCCGATGATGACTAACCTGCGCCAGAACCTGGAAGACGCCACCCGCGGGGCGAAGCAACTGGCCGTGGAGCTACTCTTCCTCCAGTCCCTGCCGCTGGCCCACGAGGTCAAGTCGCTGAAGGTCAAACGGGCCCGCGTCGCCGAGGCGGCATCCTGGCTGGAGCCTGCCCTGGAGCTCCCCGACGAGCTCTACGCGGGCATGACGGACCACGGCGTGATCCGGGACCGCACCGCGGAATTCAACTGGACCATCTGGGACCACCTGAAATGGCTCTGCCGCTTCGTGCAGCATGTCGCACAGCGGCCGGCCCACGTCGTCCAGGCCGCGGTCAAGGATCCGCTGGCCTTCCACCGGCTGGTCGCCGGCACCCCGGATGACCAGCCGGCCATCCGCCGCAGCATTGAGTTCCTGGTCTGGCCCAGCTATTTCGAACCCGTGGTGGCCGATGTCGAACGGCAGGAGATCCGTGACGCTTTCGCTTCCCTCGTGGGTGGGGCCAAGGGGGACAGCGACGAGGACATTTCGGCGGACATCCACCGGATCCGCCTGCACCTGGACCAGCAGGCCGGGCAGCGGATCGACTGGTACTCACGCCAGCTGGTGAGCCAGTGGCGGAAGGTCGGCGACCCCGGCCGCCGCGCCTGGCTCCTGCGCACCCACCACGACAACGCCGAGCTGCTGGGCGAGTGGCGGGACGAGGAAGCGGTGACGCTCGACGTCGAACACCTCCGCCTGCTGGACCCCGGCGTCTCCGCGGGGCTGGTCCAGAATGCCGTTGACGAGGACTACAAGCACCTCGGCTACGTGGAGCGTGAGGACACCAAGACCGCAGTCTTCGCCTTCCTGACCGTCATGAAGCCGGGTGACCTTGCGCTCTACCAGAGCTCGGGCAAGGTCCGGATCGGCGTGGTCCTCGGCGAACCGGAGCATGCCAAAGACAACCGCCAGCTCCGCCGCAAGGTCCGCTGGTTCGATGAGGAACACGACGCCACCGGCCTGCCCCGCCACGTGCAGCGCCAGCTGACCACCTCCGGCAACATCGTGGACATCACCCGCGTGATCCAGGCGCTCGAGGCGCTGCTGCCGGCTGAAGCGGAAGCCGAGGACGGCGACGGCGCCGCGCCGGATGCCGCCGTCGAACCGGCCTGTGACGGGTTCCGGCCGCTGACGCCGGAGTTCGCCGCGTCCCTGCACATGGACCTGGAGCCGCTGCAGGAAATCGCCGAACTCCTCGAGGAGAACCGGCAGCTGGTGCTCTACGGTCCGCCGGGAACCGGCAAGACGTACCTCGCCAAACACCTCGCCGCCGAGCTCGCCGGCGACACCACGGACGAGCGGGTCAAGCTGGTCCAGTTCCACCCGTCGTACGCCTATGAGGATTTCTTCGAGGGCTTCCGCCCGGACAAGACGGACGAGGGACAGGTGTCCTTCAAGCTCGTGGCAGGACCGCTGCGCCGGCTCGCCGAGGAAGCGGCCAAGCCCGGCAACGAGAGCAAACCGTACTTCCTGATCATCGACGAGATGAACCGGGCCAACCTGGCAAAGGTGTTCGGCGAGCTGTACTTCCTGCTCGAATACCGCGACGACCGGATCTACCTTCAGTACAGCCCCAACGAGCCGTTCACCCTGCCGGACAATCTTTACATCATCGGCACCATGAACACCGCGGACCGCTCCATCGCGATGATGGACGCGGCCATCCGGCGGCGCTTCTCCTTCATCGAGCTGCACCCGAAGACGGAACCGGTGAAGGGCTCGCTGCTGCGCTTCCTCCAAGCCCGTGACCTGGACACGACCCCGGCCCTGCTGCTTGACGCTTTAAACGACGCGATCGACGAGTGGGACCGCGACCTCATGATCGGTCCCTCGTACTTCATGAAGAAGTCCGCGCAGACGCCTAAGGGCCTGCGCAGAATTTGGAAATACGAGCTCATGCCGCTGCTGGAGGAGCACTATCACGGGCAACTCAACCGCGCCCAGCTCGAGGAACGGTTCGGACTGGAACAACTCCTGGGCCGCCTGACGCATGCCTAGGCTGGCCGGAGACGCCATAGCACTGGACCGCAGTTCGTCGGAACGGGGAGCTGACCGCGGTTCGTCGGACCGGGAGGCCTCGGACCACCGGGGTTCATCCGGAGCCGGTCCGGCCGGGCGCGGTTCATCAGGCCGCGGTTCATCCGGACGCGGCGCGGCGGAGGCCTGCCGGCACATTGTCCTCGACGAACTCTCCGTCGGCGTCGTGGAGCGGCTTGATCCGGACACTGCCGCCTACGTCAACGCCAGCGGCCTGGCGAAGGCCTCGCCGATGGGCATGGGCCTGTACCGGGTCGAACCGGTGGGGACCGTCGGATCCGTGCGCACTCCCGCCGTTCAGCTGGAGGTGCGACCGAAAGGTCGGCTCGGGCTGAGCCGTTTGCTGTTCCTGCTCGGCTACGCGGGGGAACAAGGGTTCCGGGACGACTCTGTCGCCGCGGTGGAGCATGCCGACCTTTGGAGCGCCCTGGCCGAATCCCTGGCGCAGCTCGCTGACCGGGCGCTGAGCCGCGGCGTGCTGCAGGGGTATCTCATGGTGGAAGAATCCCTCCGGACCGTCAAGGGCCGGATCCGGATGTCGGACCAGATTTCCCGCCGGCCCGGCATGCTGGTTCCGCTGGAAGTCTCCTACGACGAGTTCACCGAGGACATCGCGGAGAACCGGATTCTGCGCGCTGCACTGGAACGGATGTCCCAGGTGCCGCGGGTTCGGCCGGAAGTCCTGAGCCGCCTGCGCCAGCTCAAGGGAAAGCTCGACGCCGTGACGCGCCTTCAGTCCGGCGCGCCGCTGCCGCAGTGGCGGCCCAGCCGGATGAACACCCGCTACCACGCCGCTCTTCGGCTCGCCGAACTGATCCTGCGGAACGCGTCGGCGGAGGCCGGCGACGGCAAGCAGCAGTCGGCGTCGTTCGTGGTGGACATGGCAAAGGTGTTCGAGGACTTCGTGGGGACGGCCCTGCGCGAAGCCATGGTCGCCTACCCCGGAGAAATGCGGTTGCGCTACAACGCCCTGCTGAACGAGGCCGTCCGCGACTCGGACCGCATTGTGGTGCAGCCCGGTGCCGTCCACTTCCTCGGCGGCCGGCCCGTGATGGTGTACGACGCCAAGTACAAGGCCGCGGCCGACATCGGCGCGTCCCTTTCGGGCGACCACTATCGGATGCTGGCCTACTGCACATCCTTGCGGGTGCCGACGGCGTGGATCGTTTACCCGGGAGCCGGGGAAATCAAGCTGCGCCGAATTCTCAATACCGACATCGACATTGTTGAGTTCCCGCTGGATCTGTCGCTACCGCCGTCGGAAATCCTGGCCGCCGTGGCAGATCTTGCCCAGCAGTCGTGGGGCGAAGTGCTCCGGCAGGCCAGTATCGACAGGTCCGCCGGCTAGGCGGATTCCTGCTGGTCGGCCACTGTCCGCAAATGTTCCAGGAGCGCCTTTTCCGGCTGGCCCGGGTTGTTGGCGACGTGCCACTGGAGTTTCTCCCGTACGTCAGCTTCTTCCGGGTTGGTGCCAGCCAGAACCTCATCAATGATCGAGGCCGCCTGCCGGCGCAGCGGCTCCAGATCCGGGTTCGCTCCGCGGAGCGGGCGGGGCCGGAAGCCGTGGAGCCTCGTGTGGCCGAGGCGACGGAACGGCAGAACTGTGGGGTCTGAATCTGTGGGGTCTGAATCTGTGGGGCTGGAATCTGTTGGCGCAGCAGCCGTTTCGGGCTGGTCGTTGGACATCAGCAAGTGCGGCATCGTGCGCTCTCCCGTGTTTGCAGTACGCGTTGGTACTGACCGAATAATGCCTATCGCCCCCGGAGTCGAATATTAGCTGAGGTCGTTCGGCCTGCACCGGAGGTGGGCCGCGCGACACGCGGGGCGTTTCTGCTCAGCGAAGGTCCTCAGGAGGGCTCGTCCCGGGACGGCTGTGCAGGACAGGACTGTGGAGGGGAGGGCCCTGGAGGAAGGCATCGAGGCGGAGCTCCAACGCCGATCGGTCCTTCAGTTCGCACTCCCACACGGTGAGGACTTCCCAGCCATCGAGTTCGAGCTGAAGCCGCTGGGCGGCGTCGCGGTTCCGGGTGCGGGTGCGCTTGGTTTCCCAGAACTCGGCGTTTGCCTGGGGTGCGTGCTGGCCCACCCGGCAGTCGTGGAAATGCCAGAAGCAGCCGTTGACGAAGATGACTTTGCGGCGGCCGGCGAAGACGAGATCGGGGTTGCCCGGAAGTTTGCCGCCGCCCGCGGTGCCGTGCAGGCGGTAGCGGTATCCCTTCGCGTGCAGCAGCCTGCGGACCAGCATTTCCGGCTTGGTGTTCTTGCCCCGGATCCTGGACATATTCCAGCTGCGCCGCTCCGGAGTCAGCTTGTCCGCCATTGTTTAAGTCTAGGCGGGTGCCAAGTCTTGGCGCCGGGCAACAGCCGTCGGGCAGCAGCCTCGGGGCGCGGGTCTGAAGCGAACCGGGGGGCGTCGGACCGGGGAACTGCGGGCCGGGGAACAGCGGGTCGGTAGCCGCCGTCGGGCGTTAGATTTCGCGCTCCGGGTGTTCGCCGAACTGGAAGTGGCGTCCGCTGAGCGACGTCGGCGTAATTTCGACGTAGAAGTCCTTCAACGTTGGAACCCACGGTTTCAGCCCGAGGGCCTCGGCGTCGGCGATATCCGCCGATTGGTCGAGCACGCGCGCAGTGCCGCGCAGGACTACTGACCATGCTTCGTCGGACAGGATCCCGTCGGTTTCGAAGAGCACCTTCGAGTTGATGGTGAGCTCGGCCAGTTTGTTTCCCGGGGCGGTGCGGAGGAACAGTTTCCGGCCGCTGGCCGCGTAGTTCACCGGGAAAATGTCGGGTTCTCCGGCCACAGTGACCACGAGCCTGCCGTGCTTTGTGCCCTCAATCAATGTCCAGGCTTGGTCGTCGTCAAGTGTGAGGATCGGATTGCCGTCTTCGTGTTCGAACATCATGGGTTCATTGTTCTGAATCAGGCCGTCGCTGGCTAGGGGCTAAAGGACTGGCAAGGGACTGCAGGGGTGTTCTGCCGGTCCGATGGGCGGGCACATGCTGCCTGTGGATAATTTTGACCGGCAAAATGTGATCTCGGTTACCCTTAAGCCACAAATTGGCTTCAATCGTCTTGATTTTCTATCGGGGGAGTAGCTGACCATGACCTCTCGCACTTCGCTTTCTGGTCCCTGGCGAGCCTGTGTGGTCGCTTGGGTGTCGATCTCCCTGATGTCGGCCACAGCGTGCAGCGGGGGTGGAACGCCGCCTCCCGGATCTGCACCGGCTGCTTCGCAGAGTCCCTCAGGGCCGGCCACCCCGAGCGCAACTCCGACACCTACTGCCAGCTACAAGCCCGCCGACGCGACCGGCAAGGCGCAGAACGTCCCAGTACCCGAGTTGCCGGAAGCTGCGAAGGCGGAGACGAAGGAAGGGCTGGAGGCGTTTGCGCGGTACTGGTTCAAAGAACTAAATTTCGCGTACGAGACTGGGACCTCGTCAGGGTTGGAATCCGTGACCTCCACTGGGTGCGAGTTCTGCTCAAACATCACGCGTTCATTGAAGACAAATTATGCGGAGGGCCGATGGCTGGTCGGCGGCCATATTGAGACGCCTTCACTTAGCACGACCTTTGAATCCCAGTCCGACGGCCAGTATCAGATTGCTGTCCAGGTTCAGCAGACGAAGATCACGTATTTCGACCCTGGCGGATCGGAATTCCGGAAACCGACGCCGCCATCAGATACAGGCAACGTAATGCTGGCGGCGTTCAAGAATGGCGCGTGGCAAATTACCGCTCTCCATCCGCTCCGGTGAGCGCGTCAGTGTTTCCAACCAGGCATAGAATTTTTAGGTTGCTCGCCGGCGGGCTACTCTGTGCGGGCTCCCTATCGCTACCCCTTGTTGCGATGGGTGAAGAGGGCGGCATTGATTCAGGATTCGGAAGCCAAGGGGTAGATGTTGGCGGTTGGAGACTGGATCCAGCCACGGGCAAATTTGTGGCCCTCCAGCCGGGTGCTACATTCGCAGACCCCTTCCAATACAAATACGAACTCCAATGCCATCTGGGCGGAGGCGACTTTGATGCGGATTGTCTTGCAGTCCTCGTCGATTGCAAGAACGGCCCCGGCGGCAAAGAAGGTATTCCGGTCGTTTGGCTGAAGGCGCCAGCTGGAATCGCGAACCCGACATGGTCATTTCACTCCGGCCCGACGTGCCTCTTCGATCCCCGGCCGGCGGATTTGCTGCCCAGAATTGCCGCAATGATCCAGAGGGAGTTCCAGCGGCTTCCGATAACTGCGGGACTGTCTACGGCCCAACCCAGCCCCAACACGCTCCGGGGCGCCGAGACCAATTTCTTCGCCAGCGCAGCAGATCAGCAGTTCGACATCACAATCCTGGCCCAGGCCGTCCACGTCACCGCTAAGCCGGTCCAGTACTCCTGGAGCTATGGCGACAGCACCTCTCTCGGCCCGCAAGCGGTGGCCGGCGGACCGCTTCCACAGGATCGCTGGGGCGAGAAGACCCTGACGAGTCACGTGTACACCCAGACCGGCGACTTCCCGGTGGTTTTGACGACGCATTTCCAGGGAACCTACTCCGTCAATGGCGGACCGCCGCTGCCCATCCCCGGCCAAGGGCAATTCAGCTCGCCGCCACAGACCGTCAGTGTCTGGCGGACGATCACCAGGAACTACGCAGACACGTGTCTGCAGAATCCCCGAGGCCAAGGCTGCCCGGGGGTCGCCCCGCCGCCGCCCTAGTCCGTGGCTAGGCTCGCAATTCCCGGTCCACCCGTTCCATCCGGGCATTCACGAGCTGGCAACGCGGGTCGTCCGGCCCCATAAGAGCAGCCACGGCAGCCGCAGTCGCCGTATCGAAGGACCCCATGTCGCTCGTGCACCACTGCAGCATCAGCCGGGCATCACCGCTTGACCGGATGGAAGCTCCCACGGCCGTGTTGAGCTCGTCGCGCATGAACCCGATCGCCAGATTGACCGAACGGGTGAGCAGTTTTGAAGGGTACGCCGCGAACGCCTCGGCAACCCGACCGTCCCGCAGATGACCGGCCACAACGGAAACGTCGGTCACGACGTTGAGGGTTGAAGAGAATCGGTAGGGGTTCGCTTCCAGGACATCGCCCAGAATGGCGCGGATCCGGTGCATCTCGGTCCGGATCGCCGCGCCGGTGCCCGCATCGCCATGGATCTCGTACGCCAATTCTTCGGCACTCCAGCCCTGATCACGCGAGGCCAGCAGGGCCAGGATCTCGGCGCGGCGCACAGTCAGCGGACGGCTGATGCCGCCGTCGACCGCCGCGGATGGCGCGTCCCCCAGGAGCCGCAGCACGAGCTGGGGTCGGGCGCCGCCGTCGCGCACTGCCCGCTCGCCACCCGGGGACCGCTGCCCCGAGCGGCCGACGCCGCCGTCGGGAAACGGGGCCGACTTCAGCAGCTCCTCTGCGAGCCGCACTCCGCAACGCACCAGCCGCAGGCTGTCCGGCGTGACCGATTCGAACGGGCCGGAGACGTCCAGGACGCCGACGATGTCGCCGGTCAAAGGGTCGCGAATGGGGGATGCGGTGCAAGCCCAGTCGTGGTGTGTCCGCACGAGGTGCTCGGCCGAGAAAAGTTGCGCCGGCGCACCGGTCACCAAGGCCTCGCTGATGGCGTTCGTGCCCACCCCTGATTCGGACCAGTCGGCGCCCTCCACGAACTCCAGCGAGTCCGCGAGCCGCAAGGCCTGCTTGCTGCCGACGCGCCACAGCACTTCGCCCTCGTGGTCGGTGACGATCAGCAGATGGCGTCCGGTCACGGTCTCATCGGCCAGAAGCTGTGACAGCGCCGGCATCACCGCAGCCAGCCGATGGCCGGCGCTGAGGGATCGCGCCTCGGAGACTTCATGCCGGTGCAGGGGCCGGTGCTTGTCCGGATTGATGCCCAGAGCCAGGGAACGCTGCCAGGACTTGATAAGCGACGGCGAGAGGTGCGGATCCGGAGTGCCAGAAATCGTGGTCTCGTGCGCCGCCCGGAGAATTCGGGCGTACTCCGCCGGTGCAGAAAACCTGAGGTCCGAGGGATGCGTGATGGGGCCGTTGCCCTGCCGCATGCTCATTCTCTCAACTCGCCCTCGAATCGTCGCACCCGGCTGGGTCCCTGCCGCCGTCGGCCAACCTGCGCGCCCGCCGACAGCTTGAGAGCTCCGTGTAACCCGATTGTAACCCCCTGCGACTTTTACTTGTGATGCGGGTCACTGCGTGGTCTATGCGCCACGCAACGGGAGCGGCCCCCTGTCAGCAATGGAAAGAGGAAACATGCCTGAGACACCAAACGGCGTCGTCGGGGCGTGGCTGGCGCAGTTCGATGAGGCACTGCGCAGCCACAACACGGACGCCGCACTGGAACTTTTTGACGACGACTCGTACTGGCGCGATTTCGTCTCCTTCACCTGGAACCTCAAGACGCTGGAGGGCAAAGAGGACATCCGGCGCATGCTCGAGGCGACCCTGGGCGACGTGCAGCCCAGCAACTGGACCCTCGCCGAGGACGCCACCGGGGACGCCGCCAATGCCGAGGCCTGGGTGAACTTCGAGACCGCCCAGGCCCGGGGCTACGCCCATCTGCGCCTCCGGAACGGCAAATGCTGGACCCTGCTCACCACCATGCAGGAGCTGAAGGGCTTTGAGGAAAAGAAGGGCCCCAACCGGGACAAGGGGGTCGCCCACGAGATCACCAAAGGACGCAAATCCTGGCTGGAACTGAAGGAGGAGCAGGAGGCGAGGCTAGGCTACGAAGCCCAGCCCTACACCGTCATCATCGGCGGCGGCCAGGGCGGGATCGGGCTGGGCGCGCGGCTGCGGAGGCTCGGAGTGCCCACCATCATCATCGAAAAGAATGAGCGCGCGGGTGACTCCTGGCGGAACCGCTACAAGTCCCTCCACCTGCACGATCCGGTCTGGTACGACCACCTGCCCTACATGAAGTTCCCCGACGACTGGCCGGTTTTCGCGGCCAAGGACAAGATCGGCGACTGGCTGGAAAACTACACACGGATCATGGAACTGAACTACTGGTCCAAGACCGAGTGCACCAATGCCCGCTTCGACGAAACGTCCCAGCAGTGGGTGGTGGAGGTGATGCGCGACGGCGAACCGGTCACCCTGCGCCCGAAGCAGCTCGTCTTCGCCCTGGGTGTATCGGGGTACCCGAGTGTCCCCACGTTCGACGGCGCCGAGTCCTTTCTGGGGGAGCAGTATCACTCGTCCAAGCACCCGGGCGGTGGCGACTGGACCGGCAAGAAAGCCGTGGTCATCGGCTCCAACAATTCGGCCCACGATATCTGCGCCGACCTTTGGGAACTCGGCGCGGACGTCACCATGGTCCAGCGGTCCTCGACGCATATTGCCCGCAGCGAATCCCTCATGGACCTCGCTCTCGGCGGGCTGTACTCCGAAGAGGCACTGGCCAACGGCGTCACCACGGAGAAAGCCGACCTGCTGTTTGCCTCCTTGCCGTACCGGATTCTGCCCGAAGCCCAGATCCCGGTTTATGCGGAGATGGCCCGCCGGGACGCGGAGTTCTACTCCCAGCTCAAGGCCGCCGGCTTTGACCTGGACTTCGGCGTGGACGGCTCCGGCTTGTTCCTGAAGTACCTGAGGCGCGGCTCCGGCTACTACATCGACGTCGGCGCCTCGCAGCTGATCATCGACGGCCGGGTCAAGCTGGCCAATGGCCAGGTCAGCAAGATCACCGGCAACTCCGTCGTGATGGCCAACGGAACGGAGCTGGATGCCGACGTCATTATTTACGCCACCGGGTATGGGTCGATGAACGGCTGGCTGACTGATCTGGTCTCGCCCGAGGTGGCAGACGCCGTCGGCAAGTGCTGGGGGTTCGGATCGGATACGCCCAAGGATCCGGGGCCGTGGGAGGGGGAACTGCGCAACATGTGGAAGCCCACCAACGTGGAGAACCTGTGGATCCACGGCGGCAATCTGCACCAGAGCCGGCACTATTCGAACTATCTTGCCCTGCAGCTCAAGGCCAGGATGGAAGGACTGCCGACGCCGGTCTTCGAGCTGCAGCCCACGCATCACGCGCGCTAACCGCACGCGCCGACTCACGGGGTCGTGACAATCTCAGCCACGGCCACCAGACTGGGGCTACGGCCCCGCTGTGAAAATCCAACTTTTATTCCGTGCATGCGCCTGACCGGGCGCATCCACGGTCCTGGACTGCGAAGGTGAAACACCATGAAAGCAGCACGATTCCACGCCCGCGAGGATCTCCGGATCGAAGACATTCAAGAGCCGGAGCTGCGACCGGGAACGGTGAAGATCGCCGTGGCCTGGTGCGGTATCTGCGGCACGGACCTCCATGAATTCCTGGAAGGACCCATTTTCACCCCGCCGCCCGGCCACCCCCACGGGCTCACCCACGAGGCCGCCCCGGTCACCCTCGGCCACGAGTTCTCCGGCACCGTCGAGGAACTGGGGGAAGGCGTCAGCGGTCTGGCCGTTGGAGACAACGTCGTCGTGGAGCCGTACTACGTCTGCAATGAATGCGGTCCCTGCCTCAGCGGCCACTACAACCTGTGCACCAAGTTGGGCTTCATCGGCCTGGCGGGCGGCGGTGGCGGCTTGAGCGAGAAGATCGTCGTCGACACCCGGTGGGTGCACCCTGTCGGCGACATCCCCCTGGACGAGGCCGCACTGATCGAACCCCTTGCGGTGGCGTATCACGCCGTCGGCCGGAGCGGCGTCAAAGCCGGGGACGTCGCCGTCGTCGGGGGTGCCGGACCCATCGGCCTGCTGACCGCCGCGGTCCTCAAAGGCATCGGCGTCACCACGATCGTTACCGAGCTGTCGGCCGCCCGCAAAGACAAGGCGACTTCGTCCGGGGTCGCGGATCACGTGCTCGATCCGAGTGCCCAGGACGTCAAGGCGCGCGTGCTGGAACTGACCAACGGTGCGGGGGCCGATGCGGCGTTTGAATGTGCCGGTGTGAATGCGGTGCTGGACACCATGCTCGACGTCGTGAGGCCCGCCGGCGTCGTCGTCAACGTCTCGATCTGGGGGCACCCGGCCACGGTCGACATGCAGAAAGTGGTGCTCAAGGAAATCGACCTGCGCGGCACCATCGCCTACTGCGGCGACCACAAAGCCGCCATCAAGCTCGTCCAGGAAGGAAAAGTCGACCTGAAACCCTTCATTACGGGGCGGATCGCCTTGGACGACTTGGTGGACAAGGGGTTCGACACGCTGATCAACCACAACGACACCGCGGTGAAGATCATCGTTCACCCGTAGTGATGAGAGTCTCACGCGGGAATAGTTGCAGACGCCTCGCAGTTGCCGCCAGTGAAGCCATTCACTGCGAAAGGAATTGCGCATGCTGTTTTCCCCGATGACCCTCGGCGAGCTGGAACTGCCCAACCGGCTCGTCATGGCGCCGCTGACCCGTCTCCGTTCCGGCCAGGAAGGTATCCCGGGGCCCTTGGTTGCTGAGCACTACCGCCAGCGCGCTTCACTGGGCCTGATCGTCAGCGAGGGCACCTACCCGAGCCCGGCCGGGCGCTCGTACCCGGGCCAGCCCGGCATCGTCACCCCGGACCAGATTGCCGGCTGGAAGAAGGTCACGGACGCCGTTCACGCCGAAGGCGGCCGGATCTTCGCGCAGGTCATGCACGGAGGCCGGGTTTCGCACGAGGACATCACCGGCGGCCACCAGGTGGTTGCGCCTAGCGCCATCGCCGTCGAGGCGGAGACCCGCACGTCCAAGGGCAAGCAGGCGCACCCGGTGCCGCACGCCCTGACCACCGACGAACTGCCCGGCGTCCTGCAGGAAATTGTCCAGGGCTCGCGGAACGCCATCGAGGCAGGGTTCGACGGCGTGGAGCTGCACTCTGCCAACGGTTACCTGCTGCACGAATTCCTGGCGCCGTCGTCGAACCAGCGCGACGACATCTACGGCGGCACGCCCGAGAACCGGGCGCGCTTCGTGATCGAAGTTGTGCGGGCTGTGGTTGAGGCCGTGGGCGCCGAACGCGTCGGCATCAGGATCTCGCCGGAGCACAACGTCCAGGGTGTCACCGAACTGGACGCCGCAGATGTTCGCGAGACGTACCGCCTGCTGGTGGATGCTATTGCGCCGCTGAACCTGGCCTACCTGAGCATCCTGCACAAGGATCCCACCGGCGAGCTGGTCCAGGACCTGCGCTCACGGTTCAACGGCGCCTTCCTCGTCAACACCGGATTTGGCGTCATCACCACCCGTGATGAGGCCATCTCGCTGGTTGCCGACGGGCACGCGGACGCCGTCGTCGTCGGACGCCCGGCCATCGCGAACCCGGACCTCGCCCGCCGCTGGCGCGAAGGCCTGCCGGTCAACGAGCCCGACGCGTCCACGTTCTACGCCGACGGCGCCGAGGGCTACACCGACTACCCGGCCTACCAGAACTAGGACCAACTGCGGTGCGGTGACTCCCGCGGCGCCGCACGCGCCGCGCAGGTCACGCTCGGTTGGACATGCTCAGCCGCAGCCAAGACCAGTGGGCAGAATGCCATTCTGCCCACTGATCGCATTTAACAATGAGCATGTCCCTCGCGGGCAGGTCCGAGACCGGATGCGCGAGTCACAGGGCCGCACCCGCTGCCGGACATGTGCCGCGATGATCTGCACGAGAGAGCATGTTCCTCGCGGCGCATCATGGCCATGGGACATGCCCAGCGGCCGCCACGACCAGTGGGCAGAATGCCATTCTGCCCACTGGTCGCGCTTAACAATGAGCATGTCCCTCGTTGGTTGGGCCCAAGGCTGGACATGTCCCTCGCTGGCGTGTGCGGGGGGGCATGTCCCATCCTGCACATCGGGGCCCCGGGACATGTTCCCTCGACAAATTGGCCACTGGACATGTCCCGTGGCTGGCGCCGGGATTGGGCATGTCCCCCGTGGGCCCATGGTGCGGAGCGAGGGGCATGTCCAGCGGTGGGGGCGGCAAATGGGCATGTCCCGGAGGGGGCCTCGCCGTGCCTAGTCCTATAGGATCTGAAGATGCAATTAGCTTCCACCGGCAGCCATTCTGAGGGGCGCCCCGCCGGCCGCGCAGTCAGCCGGCAGGTCCTGGCGGACCACGTTTATGAAGAACTTCTGGCGTCGCTGATGGATGGCCGGCTGGAACCCGGAACCGCGGTCAGCATCGACGGGACCGCCCGGGAACTCGACGTCTCGCCCACCCCCGTGCGGGAGGCGCTCGCCAGGCTGGAACACACCGGGATGGTGCGCCGCGTGGCCCTTAAGGGCTACCGGGTTGCTCCGGTGTTCACCCGGGAAGACTTCGCCGAGCTCATGGAAGCCCGGCTCGCGATCGAGCCCGTGAACGCCCGCCTGGCGTGTTCCCGGCTCACGCCAAACCGCCTCAAGGAACTGGCGCAGGCCGTCACCGATCTCAAGGACGCGCCGCGCGGGCCTTCCTTTGCCGAGTTCCGCGGCTACCTCGAGGCCGACGAGCGGTTCCATCGGCTGATCGCGGAGCAGACAGGCAACCAGTTCATGGTGGCAGCTTATGCCGCTCTCGGCGGGCAGATTCAGCGCTTCCGCCTGTTCGGGGGAGTGGGTATCACCGACGCCGATCACGCGATCGCCGAACATCAGGCCGTCCTGGATGCCTTGGCGACGGGCGATCCGGAGAAGGCCGCAGCCGCCATGGCCGAGCACGTGCAAAAGGTGCGCGGCCGCGCCATAGCGGACGCTCCCGCGGAATAAGGCGCACTTCCCAGGCTGACGCACGCGGGCCCAACGCCGCGTAACAGCGCGCCGCGCCCGGCTTCTGCGCCCTCTTTTTGTGACCCTCTTCACAGCTGATCGAAGACCCTATAGGATCTTCGATTGTGACGGCTACGGTGCCGGCATGGGGAGTCACAAGGGAGTGAAGAGTGCAAACAGAAACTTTGGCCGCAGGGCCCAAGGAGTCCGCAACACGCCGCACCATCAAGAATCTGCGGTGGTGGATTCTCGGCTGGGCGCTGGCCGCCGGCATCATCAACTACATGGACCGCAGTGCAATCTCCATCGCCGCGCCGCAACTGATCAAAGACTTCGGCATGACCCGGACGGACATTGGCCTCCTGGGCACCGTGTTCTCCTGGACCTACGCTTTTGCCCAGCTGCCCGCTGGCTGGCTCGTGGACAAGCTGGGCGCCCGACGGATGTACTTCCTCGCAATCGCGGGCTGGAGCATCGCGACCGCGCTGATGGCCGTCGGCACCAAGATGTGGCAATTCGTCACCTTCCGCTTCCTGCTCGGCATCACCGAGGCCCCCAACGGGCCGGCGTCGGCAAAGCTCACCGCCGACTGGTTCCCCCGGGCCGAGCGCGGACAGGCCACCGCCATCTGGGACAGCGGTTCCAAATGGGGACCCGCCATCGCGCCGCCCGTCCTGACCGCCATCATGCTCGCGTTCGGCTGGCAGGCCATCTTCCTCTTCCTCGGCGTCGCAGGCATCGTGCTGGCATTGGCCTTCTTCCTTTACTACCGCGCTCCCGAAGAGCACAAGCGCATCAGCGCGAAGGAACTGGATTACATCGAAAGCCAGCGCACCACCCAGCTCCTGACTGCCAAGAAGGTATCGTGGCTCGGACTCTTTAAGCACCGCCAAATCTGGGGCATGATGGCCGGATTCTTCTGCGTCATCTGGATCTGGAACATCTTCATCGTCTTCCTGCCGCTCTACCTGCAGGAAGAACGCGGTGCCAGCATCGCCACCTCCGGCTGGCTTGCGGCTGTCCCGTACCTCGGCGCAGCCATCCTCGGCATCACCGGCGGCTGGGTCATGACGCGCTACGCGAAGAAGGCCGGCCGCGATCCGTTGCTGGCCAAGCGCCACGTGATGTCCATTGCAGCGATTGCCGCCGGCATCTTGATCTGCCTCATCCCGTTCGTAGATTCCCTCCCGCTCGCCATCGCTGTCATGACCGTGGCACTGGGCTTCGTCGCCACCATGCAGGCGGCCGCGTGGGCCATGCCCGGCGACATCGTGGACAACTCACAGGTTGCCTCCGTCGGTGCCATCCAGAACTTCGGCGGCTACTTCGGCGGCGCCTTTGCCCCTCTGCTGACCGGTGTGATCGCCGATGCCACCGGCTCCTACGCGCCGTCGTTCGTGATCGGCGGCGTCATCGCCGCCCTGGCCGCAGTGGCATACACCGTGCTGGTCCGCGAACCCATCAAGGACAAGGCCGCAGCAACGCAGACAGAAAGCCGAACCGACGCATGAGCACAGCAACAAATGCATTGACGACGACGGCGGCCGCCCCGGCGGCGGAAACCACCACTGCGGCGGGAACCTCCACTGCGGGCACCGCCCGCTCGCCGTTCACCGTGGCCGTCACCGCCGACGCCGCGCGGCCGGACGGAAGCTCCATTCACGGGGATCTGGGGCTGCAGCGGCTCAGCGAGCATGGCATCAGCTGGAGCGTCCTGCCCACTTACACAGACCCGGTTCCGCTGGCCGACCTCGCCGGGGTCCAGGCCGTGCTGTCCCTGGGGCACATCGCCTTCGATTCACGCACCGTGGACCACGCCCCGGACCTGAGGCTGATTGCCCGGTTCGGGGCCGGCTACGAAACCATCGACTTGGACGCCTGCACCCGCGCCGGCATCGTTGTCACCAACACCCCGGATGCCATCCGGCGGCCGTTGGCGGTGGCGGGACTGACGCTGCTCCTGGCGCTCTCGCACAAGCTCCTGGCCAAGGACAGGCTGACCCGGACCACTGACTGGGCGCAGCGCGAGCATTACCGCGGCGCGCCGCTGGTGGGCCAGACGGTCGGCATCGTGGGCTTCGGCAGCGTGGGCGCTGAGCTCGCCCGCCTCCTGGCCCCGCTCGGGGTGAAGGTCGTGGGCAACAACCGCAGCGGCCGCCACGCGGAGGCCGCCGGACTCGGCGTTGAGCTGCTGGGCCTGAACGAGCTCCTGGAGCGCTCGGATTACGTTGTGCTCTGCGCCGCGCTGACACCGGCGACCGAAAAATTGATCGGCGCGGCCGCGTTGGCGCGGATGAAGGCAAGCGCCTACTTGATCAATATCGGCCGCGGAAAGCTCGTGGACACGGATGCCCTCCGGGACGCCCTGCGGGACGCCCGGATCGCCGGCGCCGGCCTGGACGTCTTTGAGCCGGAGCCCCTGCTTCCCGACGACGAGCTCCTGACCTTGGACAACGTGGTGCTTTCCCCGCATTCCCTGTGCTGGACCGAGGACTTCACGCGGGACGTCGCTGCGAGCGCCATTGGGTCAATCCTGGCGGTCGCGGCAGGGGAGCGCCCTGCCAACGTCCTGAATCCGGAGGTCTTCGCGACCGCGGCCTTCGCCGCGAAGCGCCCGTAACCCGGGGGTGTGACCTTGACAACATCCCTATAGATAGTAAATCCTATAGGAAACAGGATTCCACGAAGGAGTGAACCCATGGCCTATACAGCCGAAAACTGGCCCATCACCGCAGCGCTCCTGCAGTTCCCGGGGACCGACGCGCAGGGCAGCCACATCAACGACGCCGACGCCTCCGCCTGGGCCGAGGTCCTCAGTGAGGTCAAGGACGCCGGCTTTGCCAATGCCGACCTCACGGACAGCTGGGTCCGCCCCGGCGACCTGAGCTCTCCGCGGCTTGCCGAGTTCAAGCAGACCGCGGACAACGTCGGCATCGGCATCCCCGTCATCTCGGCCATCCGCCGCAGCGTGATCGAGGAAGGCAACTGGGAAGCCAACCTGGCGTACAGCCACCGCACCATCGACGCCGCCGCCGAGCTGGGCTGCGAGGTCGTCTCGTTCGGACTGCACCAGGCCATCACCGCCGAGCAGCAGAAGCAGCTCTGGTTCTGGACCGTCGAAGGGTACAAGGACCCGGTAGGGGACAAGGAAACGTGGGGCAAGGCTGTGAGCCGCCTGCGCGAACTCGGCCAGCACGCGGCCGAGGTCGGCGTCCTGCTCTCGCTCGAAATGTACGAGGACACGTACCTCGGCACCGCGGATTCCTCCGTTCAGCTGGTCCAGGACATCGGCCTGGCCAACGTCGGCATCAACCCGGACATCGGCAACCTCATCCGGCTGCACCGCCCGATCGAGGACTGGCGCGAGATGGTCGCCAAGACCCTCCCGTACTCCAACTACTGGCACATGAAGAACTACATCCGCGACGAGGACGTCGCCCGGGACACCTACGTGGCGATGCCGGCCCCGATGGAAAGCGGCCTCATCAACTACCGCGAGGCGTTCAAGACCGCGCTCTCCGTCGGCTTCCAGGGCATCCTGTGCACCGAGCACTACGGCGGCGACGGCCTCAGCGTCACGGCCAGCAACCAGGACTACCTCCGCCGCCAGGTCCTGCCGAAGACCGACGGCTACGCCCTCGGCAGGAGCCAGGTGGCCCAGGGCCGACAGCTGCCGGCAGCCACGGCACTCGCCAGCGCCTGAACGGGCGCCGACACCGGGGCGTGGTGCGGCCGTCAAGCCACTTGGGGGCGGCCGCACCACCCCACCTCTCTACCCACAGCATTAGTTCTCCAACACGGATTCAATGAGGAACCATGACCCAGATCTTCGACAATCCCGCTGATTTCGCGGATGAGGCACTGGACGGCTTCGTTGCGGCCAACCGCGGCTACGTGGCCCGAGTCGACGGCGGCGTCGTCCGCTCCACCGAAGTCCCCTCCGGGCAGGTGGCCCTGGTGGTCGGCGGCGGCTCCGGGCACTACCCGGCCTTCGCCGGCCTCGTCGGGCCCGGACTGGCCACCGCCTCGGCCTGCGGCAACATGTTCGCCTCGCCCGCGGCCGGCCAGGTTTACCGCGTGGCCAAGACGGCCAACGCCGGCGGCGGCGTGCTGCTGAGCTACGGCAACTACGCCGGCGACGTCCTGCACTTCGGCCAGGCCCAGCTGCGCCTCAACGCCGAAGGCATCGAAACCCGCACTGTCCTGGTCACCGACGACATCGCCAGCGCCCCGCTGGAGCAGATCGAGAAGCGCCGCGGCATCGCCGGGGACCTGACGGTCTTCAAGATCGCCGGCGCCGCCGCAGAGGCGGGACTGAGCCTGGACGACGTCGAACGGCTGGCCATCCGGACCAACTACCGCACCCGGTCCCTCGGCGTGGCCTTCGACGGCTGCACGCTGCCCGGCGCGGAGGCCCCGCTGTTCTCTGTCCCCGCGGGGCACATGTCCCTGGGCCTGGGCATCCACGGCGAACCGGGCATCTCCGACCACCCCATGCCCACCGCCTCCGAACTGGCCGAACTCCTGGTCAGCCGGCTCCTGGCCGACAAGCCGGACGACGCGGGCACCCGCGTGGTCGCAATCGTCAACGGCCTTGGCACGGTCAAGTACGACGAACTCTTCCTGCTGTTCGGCAAGATCGAGAAGCTCCTCACCGCCGCCGGGCTCACCGTCGTCGAACCCGAATGCGGCGAGCTCGTCACGAGCCTGGACATGTCCGGGCTGTCCCTGACCCTGCTGTGGCTGGACGAGGAACTCGAGCAGTACTGGGCCGCCCCGGCCGACACCCCGGCGTTCCGCAAGGGAAACCTGGCACCCCGTGCCCGCCGCGAACTCGCCGGTCCGGACGCCGAAGAGACCGCCGACGTCGAACGGCCCACCGCCGCGGCGGCAGCCCTCGGCCGGCTGGCCGCCGACTTCCTCGGCCAGGCGCGGGACGTGGTGGTCGAGCATGAGGAAGAACTGGGCCGTCTGGACGCCGTCGCCGGCGACGGCGACCACGGGATCGGCATGCGCCGCGGCGTGGACGCGGCAGTCACCGCGGCCGAACAGGCTGCCGCGAACGACGGCGGCGCCTCGCCGTCGCGGGTCCTGACCGCTGCGGGGGAGGCCTGGAGCGAACGCGCCGGCGGCACCTCGGGTGCGCTCTGGGGCTCGGCGATCATCGCCGCCGGACAGGCCTTGGGCAACCAGGACAGCTACAGCGGCGAGGACGCGGCCGCCGCGGTCACGGCCTTCGTGGAAGCGATCACCGCGCTCGGCAAGGCCGAGCCGGGGGACAAGACCATGGTGGACGCCCTCTTGCCGTTCCAGGACGCTTTCCTCACCGCGTTCGACGCCGGCACACCAGTGGCCGGTTCCCTCGCGGCGGCGGCGGCCGCCGCCACAGCCGCCGCAGAGCGGACCGCCGGGCTGCGTCCGCTCAAAGGCCGGGCCCGCCCGCTCGCCGAGAAGAGCCTCGGCCACCCCGACCCCGGAGCGGTGTCCTTCGCCCTCATCGCGACCCGGATATCCACCCACACCGACACCGCAGACACAGGATCCCGGCCCGGCACCCCCGAGCCGGCGGAACAAGGAGCACAAGCATGAGCACAGCAACAGGCTGGCGCGTGGTCATCGGCAACGATGAGGCCGGCGTCGAATACAAGAACGCGCTGAAGGCGCTCCTCGAAGCCGACCCCCGCGTGGCGTCCGTGCAGGACGTGGGAGTCGGCGCCAATGACTCCACCGCCTATCCGCACGTCGCCGTCGACGCGGCCCGCAAGATCGCCGACGGCGACGCCGACCGGGCGCTGCTGATCTGCGGCACCGGCCTGGGCGTGGCGATCGCGGCCAACAAGGTCCCCGGCATCCGCGCCGTCACGGCCCACGACAGCTACTCCGTGGAGCGGTCCGTCCTGAGCAACAACGCCCAGGTGCTCACGCTGGGGCAGCGCGTCATCGGGCTGGAACTGGCCAAGAAGCTCGTGGGCGAATGGCTGAGCCACCGCTTCGACGAAAACTCCTCCTCCGCCGCGAAGGTGGACGCCATCTGCTCGTACGAACCCGAATACACGAAGGCAGTCTGAACATGACCGAATCAACAGCAACCGCAGCCGCCATCAACGCCGCCCGCAAGATCGCCGTCGTCGGCTCCGGCTACATGGGTGGCGGGATCGCACAGGTCCTGGCACTCGGTGGCGCCCGGGTGGCGCTCGCGGATGTGTCCGCGGAAGTGGCCCAGAAGAATTACGAGCGGCTCCTGGCCGAATCCGACGAATTCGTTGCCGCCGGGCTCTTCCCGGAAGGCGCCACCGCAATCTTGAAGGAAAACCTCTGGCCCGCCAAGGACATCGAGGAGGCCGTGGCGGACGCCGACTTCATCGAAGAAGCCGTCCCCGAGGTCATCGAGATCAAGCACCAGACTCTCGCCCGCATCAGCGCGGCCGCCCGCCCGGACGCCATCATCGGGTCCAACACGTCCACGATTTCCATCGCGGACCTGTCCGAGCCGGTCACCAACCCGGAACGCTTCCTGGGCGTGCACTTCTCCAACCCGTCCCCGTTCATCCCGGGCGTGGAAATCATCCCCCATGCCGGCACCTCGGCCGCGACGGTCGGCACCGTCCGCGACCTCGTGCACGCGGCCAACAAGCAGACCGCCGTCGTCAAGGACGTCACCGGCTTCGTGCTCAACCGGCTCCAGTACGCGCTGTTCCACGAGGCCGCCCAGCTGGTGGAACAGGAGATCGCGACCGCGGAGGACGTCGACACCCTGGTCCGCACCACCTTCGGCTTCCGGCTGCCGTTCTTCGGGCCCTTCGCCATAGCCGACATGGCCGGGCTGGACGTCTACAACTTCTGCTACAAGTCCCTCCAGACCGATTTCCCGGAACGGTTCGCGACGCCGAAGATCCTCACCGACCTGGTGGAGGCCGGAAAGCTGGGCACCAAGACCGGCGCGGGCTTCCTGAACGTCCCGGCGGAGCGCACGCCGGAACTGATCGCCTACCGGAACAAGGCGTACGTGGCCATGCAGAAGCTCATCGACGAGCTCGGCCCCGCCCCCATCAGCTGATTCCCGTTCCCGTCTTCATCAAGGAGTACCCATGAGCACTTTTCCCACAGAACGCACCGCCATCATCACCGGCGCCGTGTCCGAGCGCGGCATCGGCCGCGCCACCGCCAGCTACCTGGCCGCACAGGGCTGGAACATCGGCATCATCGACCTCGATGACGCACTCTGCAAGGCGGCGGCCAAGGAACTGGCAGCCGAGCACGGCGTCAAGGCCTTCGGCGCCGGCGCCAACGTTTCCGACGAAGGCTCGGTCCGCGCGGCAATCGACGCCATCGAGGCGGAACTGCCGCAGATCGTTGCGCTCGCCAACGTGGCCGGCGTCAGCTCTCCGGTGCCCTATCTGGAACTCGACGCCGCCGAATGGGACCGGGTGCTGAACATCAACCTCAACGGCGTCCACTACGCCACCCGCCGCGTCGCGGAATCCATGGTGAACAACAGGATCGGGCGCATCGTGAACATCTCCTCTGTCTCCGCGCAGCGTGGCGGCGGCACCTTCTCCAAGACGCCGTACTCGGTGGCGAAAGCCGGCGTGATCGGCCTGACCCGGGCCACGGCCCGTGAACTGGGCGAATACGACATCACGGTCAACGCCATCTCACCCGGGCCCATCGACACCGACATCATGGGCGGCACCCTCAGCGAGGAACGCAAGGACGAACTCACCAAAGACCTCGTGGTCAACCGGGTCGGCTCCACCCGGGACATTGCAGCAGCCATCGCCTTCCTCATCAGCGAGGACGCCGGCTACATCTCCGGCCAGACGCTGAATGTGGATGGCGGACTCTACATGCACTAAGGAAGAAGCCTCGTGGCACAACACAGCCAAACCCCCGCGTCCGGATTCGCAGCCTGGAGCAAAGGACGGAAGATCTACCTCGCCGTCGGGATCCTGGCCTGCGTGGCCGGCGTCCTGATGATGGTTTTTTCGCGCTAGTTTTCTCCGGCCGGAGCCGACCTGGCCTGCCTTGGCTCGGCCTCATCCGGCCACTTTCATGCAACTGATTCACCCCCCTGAGTTACACCACTGATTGCTCGACGAGGAGTTTTTTGATGACCGTAACAACAACGTCCACCCGGGACCTACTGGAGACACCGGTCCTAAAATCGGCCATCTCCAAGGCCTCCCGCCGGCTGATGCCCATGCTGGTGATCCTGTATGTGGTCGCCTTCCTGGACCGCACCAACGTCGGCTTCTCCGAAGCTGCCCTGGGCGTGGACAAGGGCATTAGCGCCGGCGCCTTCGCCCTGGGCGCCGGGATCTTCTTCATCGGCTACGCCCTGTTCGAGATCCCGAGCAACCTGCTCCTGACCAAGTTTGGCGCCAAGGTATGGCTGGCCCGCATCGCCATCACGTGGGGCATCGTCTCGGCCTGCTTCGCGTTCGTGCAGGGTGAGACGTCCTTCATCATCCTGCGGTTCCTGCTGGGTGTCACCGAAGCCGGGCTGTTCCCCGGCGTCATCATGTTCCTGGCCGCGTGGTTCCCCAACAAGGTCCGCGTCAAAATGTTCGCCATCTTCTACCTGGCCCAGCCGTTCTCCCAGATGCTGGGCGCCCCGCTGTCCGGTTGGCTGATCAACATCGGCGATCAGGTCCCCGGCGTCCAGGGCTGGCAGGTCATGTTCTTCGTCGAGGGAATGCTGGCGGTCGTCGCCGGCGTCGCCGCGTACTTCTTCCTGATCAACAGCCCGCAGGACGCCAAGTTCCTGGACAAGGACGAGAAGAACGCGCTCCTGGAGGTCATGGCGCTCGAGGACACCGTCAAGGAAGAATCCGGGCCGCGCGGCGTCCTGGCGGCCATGAAGAACGGCAAGGTCTGGTATTTCACCGTCATCTACTTCTGCCTGCAGATCGCCGTCTACGGCGTCACCTTCTACCTCCCGCAGCAGGTCGCCCAGCTGACCGGCCAGAAGGTGGGCATCGCCGTCGGCCTGATGGCAGCCATCCCGTGGTTCTTCGGAATCTTCGCCTGCTACTTCATTGGCAAGGCCGCGAACACCGTGATCCGCCGCCGGGTCTGGGGCACCGGGCTGTTCATCTCCACCGGACTCTGCATCTTCGGTTCCGCGTGGGCCGGCGCCAACCACATTCCGGCGCTCGGCATCATCTTCATCACCCTTGCCGTGTGCTCGTTCCTCTCCATCGGCCCCATCGCGTGGTCCTACCCGACGGCGTTCCTCACCGGAACCGCCGCGGCCGCGGGGATCGGCCTGATCAACTCGCTCGGAAACCTCGGCGGCTTCGTGGCGCCGATCCTGCGCACCTCGGTCAACCAGATGACCGCCTCGGAGACCGGGACCATGGGCGTCTATGCCCTCGGCGTGCTCCCGTTCCTGGCAGCGGTCATGATGTTCGCGACCCGCCGCTTCAAGAACAAGGCCGACGAACTGCTGGAGCAGTAAAGGCTCCCGGCCTCACTTCCAGCGCGACGTCCAGCGCCCATCCACTGGATCCAGCAGAAAGCACCAACACATGCAGCAGAACCCCGGCAGCCAGACCTCCAACACCCGCATCCTGGTGGGGGTCAGCACCAAGATGTACCTCGGCTACCGGGACAGCCTGGACTGGCTCGAGCGGCTGCAGCACGAAGTGGACACCCGCCCGGCCCTCGCGGCCGGGCGGGTCGTCCCGTTTGTCATCCCGTCCTTCCCCGTCCTGCCCGCGGCGGCCCGGCTCTTGGCGGGTTCACCGCTGCTGCTCGGTGCGCAGAACTGCGGCTGGGCGGACGGGCCCTGGACCGGGGAAGTAGCCCCGTCCATGCTGGCGGAACTCGGCGTCCGGCTCGTGGAGATCGGCCATGCCGAACGCCGGCGGCACTTCGGCGAGGACGACGCCATGGTGGGCCTCAAAGTCCGGGCCGCGGACGACGCCGGGCTCACCCCGCTGCTGTGCGTGGGGGAGCGCGACGGCGGGCAGCCGGCGGCCGCGGCGGACTTTGTGTTCGGCCAGATCGAGTCGGCTGTCGACGGCGACTGGGACCTCGCCGGCCGCCTGGTGGTGGCCTACGAACCGGTCTGGGCCATCGGCGCGGCCGAGCCGGCCGCCGCCGCGTACGTGTCCGACGTCGTCCGCCGGCTCCGGGACCAGCTCACCGCCGCCGGCGTGCCAGGGTTGCCGGTCATTTACGGCGGATCGGCGAAGCCCGGACTGCTGCCCACGCTTGAGGGTCTCTCGGGCCTGTTCCTGGGCCGGTTTGCACACGACCCCGTGAATTTCGGCGCCGTGCTGGATGAGGCACTCCTGCTGGCCGAGGGCCTCCCCGCGGCGGACCCCGCCACCGCGGGACATGTCCAGCCCTGACCGCGTGCGACGGGCATGATGCCTAGATGTCCCTTGGCCGCGGGCAAGAATGAGCATGTCCCATGCTGTGGCCATCGAAGAATGGGCATGTTCCGTGGAGTGGTCAGCGAAGAGTGGACATGTCCGGCCTTGGCCGCGTGCGACGGGCATGATGTCTAGATGTCCCTTGGTCGAAGGCAAGAATGAGCATGTCCCATGCTGTGGCCATCGAAGAATGGGCATGTTCCGTGGAGTGGTCAGCGAAGAGTGGACATGTCCGGCCTTGGCCGCGTGCGACGGGCATGATGCCTAGATGTCCCTTGGTCGGGGGCAAGAATGGGCATGTCCCTCGTCGGAGGGTGCGGGCCATCGAAGAATGGGCATGTCCCTCGTCGGACGGTGCGGCAAGGAAAGCTAGGCGCGGACTGACCTCTGGCACAGGCCGATGAAGCCGCCCAGCTGCTCCAGACCTTCGGGGTGGGCGGGGAGGTAGTTGGTCAGTTCGGGCGCGCGGACGATCACGGCACGCCATTGGCCGCGGGACACCGCCACATTGATCCGGTTCCGCGAGAGCAGGAACTCCATACCCCGCGGAGCCTCGGCCACCGCAGAACATGCCATAGACACAATCACGACCGCGGCCTCCTGTCCCTGGAACTTATCCACGGTCCCCACCCGCACGCCGGAGAGATTCGCGGCGTCCAGCGCATCGCGGATGACGTTGACCTGTGCGTTGTAGGCAGCCACCACCAGGATGTCGGCCGCCTCCAATGGCCGGGCTCCGTCTGCGGTGTGCCAGGAAAGGCCCAAATGGCGGCGCACCTGCCCGACGACCTCGGCAGCCTCCTCGGCCGACGACGTCGTGTTCCCGCTGTGCGGCACCATCACCGTCTCAATCCCCGCGGGCACACCCTCCAGACGGCGCAGATCCGCGGGCGGGGCGGAACGTAACCGGCCTTCGTAGGACAACTCCGAGACGGCCAGGCACAGCTCTGAGTTCATCCGCCACGAGTCGGCCAAGAAGTAGCCAAGCTCGGGCGGCAGCGTGGCGTGGCCTTCGGAAATCCAGCCCAGGGCAGACTCGTCGACCGGCTCGGGGTGCCTGCCCTGGCTGACCTGCGGCAGCTGCTGCGGGTCGCCGAGCAAGAGCAGCCGGCTGCTGGCCTGGGCCACGGCAAGGGTGTTGGCCAGCGAGAACTGGCCGGCCTCGTCAATCACCAAGAGGTTCAGGGAGCCAGCCGGGACGGTGGCGCCGGTCATGGTCCACGCCGTGCCACCGACGAGGGCGCCTCCAGGCGCACCCAACAGCTCCGCAACGTCCTTGCCGGTGCGCCGGGCCCACGGCAGGGCGTCGTTGTGCTTCACGTCTTTTGCCACCAGCGCCGGGTCGACCCCGGCCTTCGTGACGGCGGTCTTCAGCAGGTTCTCCACCACCGCATGCGACTGGCCGACGACGCCGACTTTCCAGCCACGGGCCACGAGCCGGGCGATGACGTGGGACCCCACATGGGTCTTGCCCGTTCCGGGCGGACCCTGCACCGCCAGGTAGGAGTGGTCAAGGGCCAGCACGGCCGCCGTGATGGCTTCAATGAAGCGGTCCGGTCCGGCACCAGGCTGCGGCAGTGAAGCTCCGGCGGCCAGCCTCGGCGGCTGACGCCGGACGAGGTCAAGCGCAGGATGGCGGGGGAGGGAACCGGACCCCAGGCCGGCGACCACCGTGTCAGCGAGGGCTGCCAGTGCTTGCTCGAGGCTCTTGGTCGCGAGGGGCTGGTCTTCCGTCAGCGCAATGGGGAGGTCATTGTAGGGCGGTATCTTCCGGTGCAGCCGGTCCCGGATGATGACGGTGTCCTTGCCGTCCTCACGCCCCAGCTCCAGGACCTCCGTGCCGAACCATCCGCTCCGCCCGGTTCCGTTCTTGCCGGTACCCTCCAGCCCGGCGGGAAGAGGCAGCTCGTACATGCGGAACCACTTGCTGCCCTCGCGGAGGTCCGACCCGGGACTCACGGAGCCGGTCAGCTTGACCCGCCGCTCCGGAAGTTTGGTCCCCGTCTGTTGCCAGTCGTCGAGGAGTTCCGCGGATTCGACGAGGAAAACGTTCCGGTCCCGTTCGTGCGTGTCCGGACCGTGCTCACACCGGTCGAAGTGCGACCACCAGAACGACTTGCGCTCCCGGCGGTGGTAGCTCACGGCCGCGGCCAGCATGGCGACGGCCTTACCGTCGTCCTCGGACAAGCCGCTGCCCGGCTCAGCAAATTCCATCAGTGCCAGCTCAGCCGGGGCCAGCGCGGCATCGGCTCGTGCCGAGCCGTCGTCGTCGGGGCCGTCCTCTAAGCCCGCCTCCGCGCCGGACGCTAAGCCCGCCTCCGCACCGGACGCCGCGCCCGCCTCCGCGCCGTGCTGCTCCAGCCGGCGTTCCTTGGCCAGCCCGAGCAGCCAATTCCGGAGCTCCAGCGTGGAGAGGCAGTCGTATTCGTTGTAGTCGGAGATCCCGGCGAGGATTTTGGCCGCCTCGTCGGGCCGCTCATTGTCTCTCGCGTCGCAGAACCGTGCATAGGCAATCACGGAGGCGCCGGCATCCTTCACTTCGCCAGTTCGAAGGTTCGCCCCCATGTAGAGCGGCTCGAGCTTCTTGATGCTGTAGGAGTTCTCGGAGATCCTGATGCTGTTCCGGACCGTTTGGTACAGGTCCACCAGCAGGCCTTCGCGGAGCCACTCGTCCACGATGTCCTCCCCGGCAACGTGCATCACCGAGAGTTTTCGAAGCGCCGTTTTTTCATACGGTGCGTAGTGGTAGACGTGCATGTCCGGGTGGTCCCGCCGGCGTTTCTCGACATAGTCAAGGAAATCGAGGAACGCCTGCTTCTCCGCCTCCCGGCTGTGGGCCCAGAATGGCCGGAAAATCCCCGGACTGCCGGGCTCGGTGGGCGCCTCAATCACACCGAACAGGTACTCGAGCCCCCACACTCCCGTGGTGCGGTCCTGCCACAGCGGATCGCCTTCGAAGTCGAAGAAGATATCGCCCCGGCTCGGTGGGGGCAGCTCGGCCAGGGTGTTCCCGGGCAGGACGCCGTAGCGGATGGTGTGCTCTTCGCCGTCCTTGCGGTAGCAGACTTCGCCGTCGGCAGGGCCAACGCCGCTCTGCATCCGCGCCTGTTCCTGCAGGCGCAGGAGCGTAGGGGTGGGCTTGGTGAGGGTCGCTTGCGCCAGGTCAGTGACTGAACTAATCCCACGTTCGTGGAGGTTCTTGCGCTGCACGGAGTTCATCCGGGCCACGAGGAGGAGATCGTCGGTGGCTTTGACTTGCTCCTGGCAGTAATCGCAGCGGCCACAGGCGGTGAGCCCGGGCGCGCCCCAGCCCACTGTTCCCGGCTGTGCGATGTGCGTGGCGGTCAGCGCGAGGAAACGCTCGCGGCGCTCGCGGAAAACCGGCAGGATCTCGGAGAGTTTGTGGTGGCTTCGCACGTAGTCGAATCCGCCGCCGGGCAGCTGCACCGTCGAGCCGAGGACGAGTGTCACCGCCGGGTCCACCGGGATCCCGGCCTTCAGCAGCTGGTCGCCGTAGGCGGCCAGCTGGAGCAGGGCCGTCACCTTTGCGTGGCGGGCGAGTTTGGTGTCGAACACGGCGTAGCTGCCGTCGGACTGCCGCACGAGGAAGTCGGAGCGGCCGTGGAACTGGCCGTCGAAGAAGGCGGCCTGGAAGACGACGTCGGCTCCCTCACGCAGCGCGCCAATGGACTCGGCGTGCTTGGCCGCCAGCGTGGCACGGTCCATGGCCTCGGCCGGGACGACGTCGTACACGCCGTGCCCGGTGGCCGGATCCCAGTGGCCAAACTCCGCCACGAAACCGCCGAGGACCTTGCGCTCGTGGAGGTCACCCAACACCGCTGCATGCTTGAGCATCTCGTCGTCTTCGAACGTAGCCCTGGGGGACCGGCCCAGCTTCTCGTCGAGTTTGCGCAGCAGCTGATACTCGCAACTCGCTGCCACCACGAGGTCGCTCGCGGAGTAGACCAGATCCGGTGATGAGCCCGGTACCTCTGGTTCAAGAAAAAACACTGTGCCCCCGTTGCTGGTGCCCCGTTGTTGGTGCCTCCGCTATTCAAGCTATCAAAGCCCTCTGACAGTCAAACACGGGACAGGAACCAGGCAATGCCCCTCTGGTTCCTGTCGCAGGACCGGCGTAGGGTCTGAGGACTATGACCGAACAGCAACCGTATGAGCTGGTCCAGCGCTACGCGCACTTCGAGCTGCGCCGCTATCCCGCGTACGCTGTGGCGGAAATAGAGGTCAAAGCGACCTTCGACCGCGCCGGGAATGCTGCCTTCCGGCACCTGTTCAACTACATCAGCGGCAGCAACACGGCGCAACGGAAGCTGGCGATGACGGCCCCGGTGATCCAGGGGCCCGGGCCGTCGCAAAAGCTGGCGATGACCGCGCCGGTATTGCAAAGCGGCCCGCTGCCGGGAAGCGCAGAGCCCGCTGATTTCATCGTGGCCTTTGTGCTCCCCGCTGGGGTGACGGCGGAGACGGCGCCGGTCCCGGCGAACCCAGACGTTAGAGTCCGGGCCCAGCCAGGTTCCCTGGCAGCCGCCCTTCGGTTCTCCGGCAGCGGGTCGGAGGCGGCCTTTGTACGGCGAAACGATGGCCTCCAGGAGGCACTGAAGCTAGCCGGGCTGAAGCCTGTGGGGCCGCCACGATTCGCCCGTTTTGATCCGCCGTTCAAGCCGTGGTTCCTGCGCCGCAACGAGGTTGTTCAGGACGTGCAGGAGCCCTTTACTCCTCCGGGCGAGCCCGGCCGCTGACCGGGGTAAGGCAAAATGGTTTGGTGACCCAACACCCGCAGCGCCCCGCCTCACCCGCCTCGCCCGCCTCCGGCCCGTCCGCGAAGACCGGCTCACCACAGACCGGCACGCCGCACACCCAGGAGTCCGGCATCGCCGCCCAGATCGCCGGCGAGCTCGGCGTTCTGCCGTGGCAGGTCAAGGCCGCCGTGGATCTGCTCGACGCCGGGTCCACCGTGCCCTTCATCGCCCGCTACCGGAAGGAAGCGACCGGCACCCTGGACGATACCCAGCTCCGCGAGCTGGAGGAGCGGCTGCGCTACCTGCGCGAGCTTGAGGACCGCCGCCGGAGTATCCTCGAGGCGATTGCCGCCCAGGGCGCGCTGACCCCGGAACTGCAGGCCGCCGTCGTCGGCGCCGACACGAAATCGCGGCTGGAGGACATCTACCTCCCGTTCAAAACCAAGCGGCGCACCAAGGCGCAGATCGCCCGCGAAGCCGGACTGGAGCCGCTCGCCGACGCCCTGCTCAAGCGCCCCGAACTGGACCCGGAGCGCGAGGCGGCCAAGTACCTCAACGCCGAACACTCGATCGGGGACCCGGCCGCGGCGCTCGCCGGTGCCCGCTCCATCCTGGTGGAACGCGTAGCGCAGGACGCCGACCTGGCCGCCACGCTCCGGGAACGGCTGTGGACCCAGGGCCGGATGGTGTCCCGGGTGAAGAAAGGCAAGGAATCCGAGGGCCAGAAATTCAAGGACTACTTCGAGTTCTCCCAGCAGCCGGCCGGAATGCCCTCGCACCGTGTCCTGGCGCTGCTGCGCGGAGAAAAGGACGGCGCGCTGGAGCTGGACCTCGCCGAGGCTGATCCGAACGACGACGCCGCCCTCACCGCCGCCCGCGGCCGGTACGAGGCGGCCGTCGCCAGGTTCCTCGGGGTTGCCGACCGCGGCCGGCCCGCCGATGCCTGGCTGCTGCAGACCGCGCAGCTGGCCTGGCGCTCGCGCGTCCTGGCGCGGCTGACGGCAGACCTGCGCAGCCGGATGTTCGCCGCCGCCGAGGACGAGGCCGTGCGTGTGTTCGCCGCGAACCTGCGCGATGTGCTGCTCGCCGCGCCGGCGGGGAACCGCGCCACCCTGGGCCTGGACCCGGGACTGCGCACCGGCGTCAAGGTCGCCGTGGTGGATGGCACCGGCAAGGTGGTCGCGACGGACACCGTCTACCCGCACGCCCCGGCCCGGAAATGGGACGAGGCGCTGCGGACCCTCGTGGGCCTCGCCACGAAGCACGGGGTCGAACTCGTCGCGATCGGCAACGGCACCGCGTCGAGGGAGACGGACAAGCTCGCCGCCGAACTGCTCAAGCAGCTCTCCTCCGGGCCGGAAAACAAGCCGCAGAAAATTGTGGTGTCCGAGGCCGGGGCGTCGGTGTATTCGGCGTCGGCGCTCGCCGCGGCGGAGCTGCCCGGCATGGATGTGTCCCTGCGCGGCGCCGTCTCGATCGCCCGGCGGCTGCAGGACCCGCTCGCGGAGCTGGTGAAGATTGAGCCGAAGTCGATCGGCGTCGGACAGTACCAGCACGACGTCACGGCCGCGAAGCTGGACCGCAGCCTGGACGCGGTGGTCGAGGACTGCGTGAACGCGGTGGGCGTGGACGTCAACACCGCCTCGCCCGCACTGTTGAGCCGGGTGGCCGGGGTCGGGCCGCTGCTGAGCGAGAACATTGTGGCGTACCGGAACGAGCACGGGCCCTTCGCCAAGCGCAGCGAGCTGAAGAAGGTCCCGCGGCTGGGCGCCAAGGCGTTTGAGCAGTGCGCAGGCTTCCTGCGGATCACCGGGGGAGCGGAGCCGCTGGACGTCTCCAGCGTGCATCCGGAGGCCTACCCCGTGGCCCGGAAAATCAAGGCGACTGCCGGTAAAGCGCCTGCTGCGGGAAGCTTTGCGGCGCTGAATCCGCAGGACTTCGTGGACGGCTCCTTCGGCCTGCCCACCGTGCAGGACATCATCGCCGAGCTCGAGAAGCCCGGCCGTGACCCGCGTCCGGCCTTCGCGGCGGCAGCGTTTTCTGAAGGCATCGAGAAGATCTCGGACCTCAGGCCCGGCATGGTGCTGGAGGGAACGGTGACCAACGTGGCCGCGTTCGGCGCGTTCGTCGACGTCGGGGTGCACCAGGACGGGCTTGTGCACGTCTCGGCCCTGGCCAACCGCTTTGTCTCCGATCCCCGTGAAGTGGTGAAGTCCGGGCAGGTGGTCCGGGTCAAGGTGCTGGAGGCGGATCCGGAGCGGAAGCGCATCTCGCTCACCCTCAGGCTCGACGACGAACCGGCCTCCGGCGGTCGTGCGGCGGGCGGCCGCAGTGCCGGAGATCGCCCGGCCGGCGGTCGTGCGGACTCGCGGCCGGAACGTCCGCGGCAGCCGGCGGCGCAGGCGCAGTCGACCCAGTCGTCGACCCAGCCGTCGAATCAACCGTCCGGAAGGCAGCCGTCCGGGAAACCGGCAGCCGACCGGCGGACGCCGGGCAGGCAACCGCAGAAGCCGGCCCCCACGCCGTCGCCGGTCAACACCGCGATGGCCGAGGCACTCCGGAAGGCCGGCCTGGGCAAGTAGCGCCCGGTGCGGCTGCCGCACCACCGTTCGTCGCGGATTCCCTACCGCTTGGCGCATAAGTAGTACGTTTGCTGACGATCTGCACCATGATTGCCGGAGGCAACGGCCCTCTACCGGAAGCTCGGTCAGAGGCCCTGGCAGAGGGCCGTTTCCGCAATGTGCTGGACACCGATGTCCGTTGACGAGCAGGGGAGTACTTATGGGTTGGCTGGACCGCGAACGAACCATCGCCCCGCCGGGATTTAACCGGTGGCTCGTCCCCCCGGCAGCCCTCGCGGTGCACCTGTGCATCGGCCAGGCCTACGCGACGAGCGTCTACAAGACCGCGCTGGTGAAGCACTTCGGCGCGAGCCTGACCGAGATCGGCGTGATCTTCTCCGTTGCGATCGTGATGCTGGGCCTCTCGGCCGCCATCATGGGCACCTGGGTGGACAGGAACGGGCCCCGCAAGGCGATGTTCACCTCCGCCGCGTTCTGGGCGAGCGGCTTCCTGATCGGCTCCCTGGGCATCTTCAGCCACCAGCTCTGGCTCGTCTACCTCGGCTACGGCGTCGTCGGCGGCATCGGACTGGGGATCGGTTACATCTCCCCGGTCTCCACCCTGATCAAATGGTTCCCGGACCGGCCCGGACTGGCCACGGGCATGGCGATCATGGGGTTCGGCGGCGGCGCCCTGATCGCCAGCCCGGTCTCCACGGCCCTGCTGAAAATGTACGATCCCAACTCCGGGGCCAAGGGCTGGGTGGCCAGTGGTGAGTCGGTGGGCAAGCTCTTCCTGACCCTCGCCGTCGTCTATCTGGCCTACATGATGTTCGGCGCGTTCACCATCAGAGTTCCGGCCGAGGGCTGGAAACCGGCAGGTTTCGACCCCGCAAAGGTCAAGGCCGCCTCGCTGGTCACCACGGACAACGTCTCCGCCCGGAACGCGGTCAAGACCAGGCAGTTCTGGCTCGTCTGGATCGCCCTGTTCTGCAATGTCACGGCAGGGATCGGCATCCTTGAGCAGGCCGCTCCGATGATCCAGGACTTCTTCCGCCAGCCCGACGGCACGTCCCTGGCCAGCGCCGCAGTGGCCGCGGGCTTCGTGGGGCTGCTCTCGATCGGCAACATGTCCGGCCGCTTTGCCTGGTCCGCCACCTCCGATGTCACAGGCCGCAAGCGCATCTACATGGTCTACCTCGGCGTCGGCGCCGTGCTCTACACCGTGCTGGCGCTGGCCGGCTCTACGTCCACCGTCCTCTACGTGGCCCTCGCGTTCGTCATCATCTCCTTCTACGGCGGCGGGTTCGCGACGGCCCCCGCCTACCTGCGCGACCTCTTCGGCACGTTCCAGGTCGGAGCCATCCACGGCCGGCTCCTGACGGCCTGGTCCGCGGCGGGCATCGCCGGGCCGCTGATCGTCAACGCTTTCCTGGACGCGCAGGGCAAGCCCGGCGCGCTCAACGCCGCGTCCTACCAGCCAGCCTTGCTGACCATGGTGGGGCTGCTGGTGATCGGTTTCGTGGCGAACCTCTTGGTCACGCCGGTGGACGCACGATTCCACGAACCACGTCCTGGCCGCGTCCGGGCCGAAGAACCTGCCTTGGAGGGCTGAAATGAGTACTGCACAGAGTTCGGTCACACCGTCCACCGGGAGGTTGGTCATCGCTTGGGGGCTTGTCGGCGTGCCGCTCGCGTATGGCGTCTATGAGACCCTCACCCGCGTGGCGGCCCTGTTTGGCTGACACCGTGGTGGCAGAAGTCTTCGGTGATAGTTCGCGCGCGGTGAGTGTGCCGTTCACACGCCCGGAGGCGTTCACCACCCGCCCCACGCTGCAGGGCACGTTCGGGATGAGCGCGTCCACGCATTGGCTTGCGACGGCGGCGGCCCAGTCCGTGTTGGAGCGCGGCGGGAACGCCTTCGACGCCGCGGTGGCGGGAGCGTTCGTGCTCCACGTGGTGGAACCGCACCTCAACGGGCCCGGCGGAGACATGACCGGGATCTTCGTCACCGCGGACCGGCCGGAGCAGCCCATAGTCCTGATGGGGCAGGGCCCTGCGCCGGCCGGGGCCACCGTGCAGCACTACGTGGCCGAAGGCCTGGACCTCGTTCCGGGATCGGGTGCCCTGGCCGCCGCGGTGCCTGCCGCCGTCGACGCCTGGCTCCTGCTGCTGCGTGACCACGGGACGTGGGAGCTGGACGCGGTCCTGGACTTCGCGATCGGCTACGCGCGGGACGGGCACCCGATGCTCGGCCGGGTCGGAACCACCATCGCGGCCGTGTCCGCGCTGTTCGAGGCGCACTGGCCCACGTCCGCTGAGCTGTGGATGCCGGGCGGCCGAATCCCGGTTGAGGGCGAGCTGGTGTGGAACCCGGCCTATGCCCGCACCCTGGAACGGCTCGTGCAGGCCGGAGTTAGGGAATCCACCCGCGAGGCGGGAATTGATGCGGCCCGCCGCGAGTGGCGGGAGGGGTTCGTGGCCCGCGCCATGGTGGAGTCGGTTCAGTCCCCGCACCGGCATTCCTCGGGCACGGATCACCGCGGAGTGCTCGCCCTGGACGATCTCGCGGGATTCGAGGCCGGGTATGAGGCGGCCGCCACTGTGGAGTTCCGGGGCCACACGATCGCCAAGACCGGGCCGTGGGGTCAGGGGCCGGCGCTGCTGCAGACCCTGGCCATCCTGTCCGGCTTCGAGGACCGGTTCCTTGATCCGTCCACCGAGCTCGGGGCGCACACCGTACTGGAAGCGCAGAAGCTCGCGCTCGCGGACCGGGAGGCGTACTACGGCGACACGGACGTGCCGCTCGATTACCTCTTGTCGGAGGACTACTGTGCCGGCCGCCGCGCGTTGATCACGGAACGGGCCTCCCACGACTTCCGGCCTGGCACCGTGCCCGGGCTGGCGCCGTACATGCCGCCACTGCGCACCAATTACACGCCGCCGGCGCTCGCGGGCCATGCCTCCGCGGCCGGACTCGGCGTCGGCGAGCCCACCGTGACACCCGCGGGGGTGACCCGCGGCGATACCTGCCATATCGACGTCGTGGACCGCTGGGGCAACATGGTCTCCGCGACTCCGTCCGGCGGCTGGCTGCAGTCCTCCCCGGCGATCCCGGAGCTGGGCTTCTGCCTGGGCACCCGGCTGCAGATGACCTGGCTGGAGCCCGGGACGCCGTCCACGCTGACGCCCGGCAAACGCCCGCGCACCACCTTGACGCCCACGCTCGTGCTGCGGGACGGCCACGCCGTGACCGCGCTGGGGTCGCCCGGCGGCGACCAGCAGGACCAGTGGCAGCTGCCGTACCTGCTGCGGACCATCGTGGGCGGGTACTCGCCGCAGCAGGCCATCGACGCACCGACGTTCCATACGACGTCGGTGCCCGGGTCCTTCTGGCCGCGCACCTGGGAGCCCGGTGGCGCCGTCGTCGAGGACCGGCTCGGTGAGGACGTCATCGCGGGGCTCGAATGCCGCGGGCATGTGGTCAGCCGGGCTGGTGACTGGGCGCTGGGGCGGTTGTCCGCCGTCGTGCGGGATCCTGAGACCGGGGTCCTGCAGGCTGCCGCGAATCCGCGCGGTGCGCAGGGGTACGCCGCGGGCCGGTAGCGGTTGGCGGTGCGTAGCGGTGGAGCTGAGGAATGCTCGCGTCCTAGCCGGAAGCCTTGAGCCGGTCCATGAAGCGGAGCGACTCGGCAACTATCTGCTGCTGCGCCTCGTTGCGGCTGATGCCCGGCTCGCCGTCCCCGGGCTGCCCACCGTAGTCACCGAAGAACGCGTGCACGCCGCCCACAACCGTTGCGTAGGTGGTGGTTGGCGGGAGCAGGGACCTCGACGCCGCGATCTTGTCCGGGGTGCTCAGGCCATCGTTTGAGCCGGAGATGGAGAGCACCGAGAGGCCCTGCGCGTCCGCCATGTTCTCTGCGGGGTACGAAGCAAAGAGCAGCAGCCCGGAGACGTCGTGATTCGACGCCGCGAAGGATGATGCGCTCACGCCGCCCAACGAATGACCACCGACGGCCCAGGATGCGATTTCGGGATGCCGGTCCATGGCTGCACGGGCCTGGTTGGTGTCCAGCAGGGAGACGCCAAGGGGTGGTTTCAGGATGACGACTAGATGACCCGCGTCCGCGAGCGGCTGCAGCAGCTCCTGATAGGCGTGCGCGTCGACCCTGGCGCCGGGGTAGAAGACGAGACCCGTGGTGGCTTCGCCCGCCGGGGCAAGGGTGATTGAAGTTGCGTCTTCTGCAGCCTTTGGCCCGGCTGGCGCGGTCGCGGTGGGTCCATTGGCCGGGACCGTATTCTCCCGGTCGGGTTGGTGGGGGAACGGGCTAAGCCACATCAGCGCCGCCACGAAACCGAGGACCGTGAGCCTGCCTGCGATCCCGCGGACCAACTGCCAGGTGGAAATGTCACCGCTACGCTGCTGTTTGCCGCCGAACCACCAGCGTCTGACCAGAATCAGCGCCCAAAGTATCCCCAGTGCGACGGCGGCCACCAGGAGAGTTGGCAGGGCGGGGTGGCCGCCGAGGACGGCCGGGTTGCTGAGCAGCATCCAGAGCGGGACCACTATCAGGGCGGCCGCCGCGAGAGCGCCGCTCCCGTTCAGGATCGAGGACTTCCAGGAAGTGGGGTTGGGCCCTGTGGGGCCGGGGGTTTCGGTGTGGTTCGCAGGACGAAAAGGCTGGCCTTCCTTCACGGTTTGATGATATCCCCCGGCAGCGGAACCCAAAGGGGTCCGGGCGCGACAAAACCCCGTCACCGGCTCGATCAGCGGCCGCTGCGCCCCGCCCACAGCCCGTGCAGCAGCGGAAGGACCGACGCGATCATCAGGACATTGCCGAGCACCATGTCATCCGCGCGGACCACGGAGCCGGAAACCAGCAGGGCGCCGAAGATCAGCGCCGATGCCGATCGCTGCGCCGTGCGGTCAAGCCGTCCCAGCTGCCGCTCAAGGCGCGGATTTGCTACCGACAGTGAACCGTCCTCGAGTCGGGTTAGCAGCCCATCAAGACGTTTCGGCAGACCCAGCGCCATCCCGGCGGCATCGAGCGCCTGCTGGGCAACGTCCTGCACGATGTTGCCGCGCTCGTCGCGCAGCAGCTGCGCCGCATAGGGTTCGACCGAGTCCCACAGATTGAACCGGGCGTCCAGCGAGCTGCACACACCCGACGTCAGTGACATCGCCCGGATAATGAGCAGGAAGTTCTCCGGCATCTGGAACGGCAACGAGCGGACCACGTCACCGAACTCCACCGCAAAATCACGGAACTCCCGGGGGTCAACCTCGCGAAGCTCGGCGAAGCCCATCCCGCCAAAGCGGGCAAAGAGGTGCGTCATCGCCCGCTCAAGCTCGACCGTGTCGGCTGAGGGCACCAACACCCCCACGTCGCTGATCGCGGTCATCAACCCCTTGCCGTCACGCGCAGCGGCAGCGATGAGCAGCTTCCGCAGACCGCTGCGTGTGCTCGCCGGAACCTCGCCCATCATGCCGAAGTCGATGAATGTCAGCTTCCATGGGTGCTCCGTGGATGGATCGGCAACCGGCGTGACAAAGATGTTCCCCGGGTGCGGGTCGGCATGAAAAAAGCCGCTCGTAAAAATCTGGTCGAACATGACCGAGGCAAAAACAGGGGCGACCTGGGCCGGATCGATGCCCGCCGCCAGCAGTGCCTCCGAGTCCGTGATCTTGATCGCCGTGACGTCTTCGAGGGTGAGCACGCGGCGGGTGCTCCGTTCCCAGACGACGTCGGGCACCTCCACCCGGCCGTCGTCGGCGAAATCGGCGGCGAACCGCCCCGAATTCGCCGCCTCATTCAGGTAGTCGATCTCCTCAAGACTGGTCTGCGCAAACTCCTCGACCAGGGCGGGCATGTCGGCACGATCGGACACCAGGCGCACGTGGCTGAGCCAGCCGCCCACTTTGCGCAGTGCCGCCAGGTCGACGTCGACAATGGCCTTGATGCCCGGCCGCTGCACCTTCAGCACCACCCGGTCGAGCCCGGTGTCGGCGGCGTCGCCCGGGCCAAGCCTCGCCCGGTGCGCCTGCCCGAGGGACGCTGCTGCGATCGGTGTCTCCTCGACCGAGGCGAACAACTGCTCCAGCGGCGCGCCCAGCTCAGCTTCGGCGAGGGCGCGGATCGCGGGGAACGAAACCGGAGGCACCTCGTCCTGCAGCCCCTCGAGTTCCTTGGTGATCTCGGGCGGCAGCACGTCGAGCCTGGAGGACAGGAACTGTCCGACTTTGATCATGAGGCCGCCGAGGTCCACCGCCAGCGCATGGAAGCGTTGAGCGAAGCGCCGCATCCTCTTCGCCCTGGTGCGCTCGGCAATCCGCACCAGCCCGATGCGGGGGAGGAACAGCTCGAACCACCAGGTCACCGCGAGATGCCATGCGGCGAAGCGCAGGATTCGGCGGTAACGGGCCCGGTGGCCCCGGGTGCCGGGTCCCGGAGCTGCCCGGTCCCGGCGAACCGACATCACCCCGGTCAGCCCTGGGCGAGGATCGCGTACAGCCGGCGGCGCGCGTCATCGAGCACCGCCACGGCTTCCTGCACCTGCTCCGGCGTGCCGGTGCGTCCCACCTGGGAGGCGGCCTGCGCGAGCTCGACGCCCGCCTTGGGCAGCGCCGCGAATCCCGAGCCCGACGCCGGACCCGTCGACTCCCAGGGCGCTGACGTACCGGCACCCGCCATCTCCTCGCGGCCTGCGTCCGTCAGGGAATAGATCTTGCGTCCGTTGGATTCCTCAGCACGGATAAGGCCCTCGTCGGCCAGCAGCTGAAGGGTCGGATAGACGGAGCCAGCACTGGGCTTCCAGGTGCCGCCGCTGCGCTCCTCGATTTCACGAATAATCTGATAGCCGTGCATCGGCCGCTCGGCGAGCAGTGCCAGCACAGCCGAGCGCACCTCGCCACGCCCCGCCCGGGAACCCGAGCGCTTCTCGAACCTCGAACGCAACTCCTCTACGGCCTGCCACATGCCGTCGACATTGTTGCCGCGAAATCCGCCTGCCGGGTAAGAACTGCGCATCATGCTCTCCTCATGGACAACCGTGAACGATATACAACGATAGCCAACGATACACGCGCAGATTTGCGAAACCAAGAGCGCCGGCGATCCACATCTTGCATCGTGATCCGACAGCCGTCAGCGTTCTTTTTTGCGGTTTCCCGGGCCTGCTGAGCGGGCTCACGGCGCTTACTTGCATGCTGCCAGGCCAGTCCTGCCTGAGTGCCCAAAATAAATCCACCGAACCATACGCTTTTCCTACTTCAGGATTGGTCGCCACGGTCGATCTGGAGATTTCGCGAAGTGCAAATCACTAGCGCCGTTGAGCGCGGCGGCCGGCCTTTTGTCCTCGGAGCATTGCTGAGTATTCCCCCAACGCCTAACCCGGCACGACGATGGCCGTTGAGTACTCAACCCAATCCTCCCTCCGGCCCTCCCGAAAAAGGCGATCGGCAATCCGCTGACACTCCTGCAAGTCGCTCCAGGGGCTCCACTGATTCAGCATTGTGGTCAAAGGCCCATGTGGTTCAGAACGACTCCAACTTATGTCTGTAACTCGGAATCGCTGATTACTAATCCAGTGGGATACTCGACCCATTTTTCCAACTCGCCGTCCCGGAACAAGCGGGCCGCGACGATCTCACATTCCTGCCAATCGCGACACCATTTAGTGGTTAGAAAGTGGTCAGGCGAGTGGCTTCTGCGTCGTTACCCGTCATCCATTCCGGGCCCAACGACGCTGATCCCGGGTTCCCGAGGAAATCTGTCAGTGCCGCCTCGACAGGTCCGAGGTCGTTAACGAACCGAGAAGGAATGAAGCCCGTCGCATCACCCATCGGCACATCCACCGATTCATCCTTCGCTTGTCCGGGCCGCAACAACACCGCCCAGGAACTCTCCTGGTTAGCATCAGCATTCCGGTGACAGACCATCCCCAGCCCAACACCGCCGGCCACCTCAAAACGTGCCGACCCATGCTCAACAGCCAGCCGTCCACGCAACTTCCCGTCCAAGGAATGCAGCGCAGCACCAGCCGCCTCACGTGCCTCCGCGACGGTGCTAAGGCCCCGCCCATCAACAAGCCACTCCGCCTTATTTGTGGTTTCCCGGCTCGGCTTAGCGGGCTGACGGCTCCGCTTATTCGCATGCTGCCAGGCCAGTCCTGCCTGAGTGCCCGAAATAAACCCACCGAACCACGCGATTCCGGCTGGGCCCAACACCAAACAGAGAACGAGGGAAAGCACCAAAACCAACATGGCTAGCCATCGCCAGGGCGGCGAGAAACGCAGCAACCACACACCCACGGCCAGGCCGGCGAGTAGTGCCACGACCTCCTGTGACACGTGGTCCTGAGGTCCTACCAGGATCACCGCGACCGTTGCGCTCAATAACACGCCACTAAGGATCAGAGCATTCCTTACCGGATGCTCAGCTTTTCTTCCCACAACAACCAACCCTTTCTAGGCCTGTTTTGCTCACCATCCGAGTGCGCTCTGGAGTTGGTCGCCACCGAAGCCGACAGTGCCACCTCCCAAGGCGCCTCCCCACAGTCCCACGGTATTCGTCTGGTTGTAGTTAAACATGCCGTTCACAGTCCGAGGCGCAAAGTACGGCATCTGCCTTAGCGTGCTAACGCCTGTCTGGTTGAACGCCGGTATGCGCCCCACAGGTATCGCGGCAGCACCCGCTCCAAACAGGCCTGTTGCCCCGGCCTTCGCGGGGTCAATGGGATCCCCGGCGACGACGTTCTCCAGCATCGAACCTGTTCCCGCACCAACGCCACTGATGGCCATCGTTCCGGCCTTGGCAACCACGCCGGTCGACGACAATGACATCCCTCTGGCGAGGCTGCCGCCGGCCGGCCCCGCGAGGCCGCCTACGGCACCGGCGAAGCCACCACCAGCGATCTTGCCCGCAAAGTCCCAGCCGTTATTGATGCGCCCGCCTTTCTGATAAAGGTAGCTCGCGGCACTTGCACCCGCACCGACGACCCCGTTGGCGCCAGCACTTACTCCGAGCGCTGCTGCAGCCTGTCCGGCCGGCGCACCCGCGAGGACGCCCCTAGTCCACATGGCCGCGCCGCCACCTGCAGCACCGGTAGCCGCGCCTATCGCGGTGTTGCCGAGGACCGACCACCAGTCGACCGAACCCTTCTGCGATTTCTGGGAAAAGACCGAGAGGCCACCCGAGCTCAATGCCCCGGCGATAGCTCCTGCCGCGATGATGTTGAGCCCCGGCACGAACAATGCAGCAACGCCAGCGGCCACGGCGAGTCCCGCAACGACGTACTCCCAGTGGCTCCCGGCCGATTTGTCGTAGGCCTTCAGCTCGTCATCAGTGAGCGGACGCAGCCCGGTGGGGTCGGTGGTGTTGAGGGGGTTATTGCCGGCGTAGGCGTAGGGGTTGCCGTCCCAGCCCGCGCCGAGGACGGGGGAGAGAGGATCGGTGGAGAGGAAACCTCGAGTAGCGGGGTCGTACGCACGTGCCCCGAGCCACTCCAGGCCAGCGATGTCCAGGCCGCCGTTGCCGGTCAGAGTGATCCCGGCGGGCAGCACACCGGCCAGCCGGGACACCGAACCCAAACCAGCGGCACCACCAACGGCAGTGCCACCCGGACCCGGGCCAGGGACTGCCGGCGCGCCGATGACGGCCCAGGGGTCGGACTGGTCGGTGGGGCGGGCGGCCCGCCAGCCCGGCGCGATCCAGGCGTCCTCGATACCGGTGACACCACCAGGCAACGAAAGGACCTGTTCACCGCCGAAGCCGGCCAGGGTGGGGATGGGGGTGGCGGTGTCCCACCACAGCTCCGACCCATCAACGGCGGCGAGCTCGCCGAGGGCGTCCACCCACAGCTCATGCCGGGAGGTTTCCATGCCGTCGGGCGTGCGGTCGGCAACGCTCTTCAGCTGCCCGCTCTGACCCCACGAGTACTCGGTCCAGGACCCGTCCGGGTGGATGAGCCGGGTGCGGCGGCCCAGGCCGTCATGAACATACTCAGTCCGTGAATCGTCAGCGTCCGTGACGGCGAGGAGCTGTCCAGCGGCGTCGTACTCATAGACCCGGGAGCCACCCGGCGTGGATTCCCGGATAAGGCGCCCGCCGGCGTCGTACATCCACTCGGAGACCAGAGAGGGAAGCCCCGGCTCCCCGTTCCGGGTGGTGGCTTCCGAGACCATTTGGCCGGCCCCGTCATACCCGTACTGGGTCACAGTACCGGCGCGGGTCAGGGCCGTGATCCGGCCGTCCTCGTCCCGGCCGATCAGGGTGACATCGGTCGAGAGCGGGTCAGAACGGTCCGTGCGGCTGTGCTCGGACAGGCTCCCGTAGCGGTAGGCCCATTCCTGGACCAGGTTCCCGGCAGCGGCTGCGGTGATACGCCCCGACGCGTCGTGGGAGAACACGGCCTCCCCGAGCCGGGGGTTGCTGACAGCGGTCACCCGGCCCGCGGCATCCCGGACATAAGTGGTGGTGGTTCCGTGCGCGTCGGTGAAACCGGTGCGGTTCCCGTCGGCGTCGTACTTCCACGACATTCCCCGGCCGCCGCGGGTGCGGGACGCCAGCCGCCCGCAGCGGTCATACGCGAGCTCATGCTCGACGGCCAGCCCGTCAGCGCCCGTGTAATCGGTAATGATTACGCGGCGGCGGATCAGGTCGCGTTCGACGCCGGCAATGAGCTTCCCGTCGAACGAGGTGGAGGATTCCCGGCCGGCCCGGTCATACGTCCAGGTTGTGGTGTGTCCGTCCGGGTCGGTCTGGGACAGTTGCCGCCCGGCGGGATCGTAGATGGCGGTGCTCATCCGCCCGAGCGGATCGGTGACGGAATCAACCTGGTCCGTGGCCGTGTAGGTGCGGGTGGTCACCCCGCCCAGGGGATCGGTGATCCGGACCAGGCGCCCGCGGACGTCGTACTCGAACCGGGTCCGGCCGCCCACGCCGTTGACGGTCTCGGTCAGTTCCCCGGCGGTGTTGTATTTGAACCGGCGCGTGCCGTACCAGGAGTCCTGGCTGAACGTCAGCCGCCCGGCCTTGTCGTAGCCGTACCGGGAAACGCCCTGGCCGGGGGTGCGGCGCAGCACAAGCCGTCCGCACGGGTCGTACTCGAAGGTCTCGACCTCGCCCGTGGGCAGCGTCCGGGAAGTGACGCGCTGATCGGCGTCGTAGGCCAGTTCCGTGATCGCGCCGAGCGGGTCCGTGGTTTTCCAAGGCCGCCCGCACACGTCGTACTCGTACCGGGTAACGGCACCGCTGGGGGAGGTGATCGACGTGATCTTCCCGGCCACGTCCCGGCCCAGGACCGTCAGGCCGCCGTCGCCGTCGACGAGCTCCACCGGGTTGCCCGCCGCGTCATAGGAGATGAGCTCCGCGGAGCCGTCCACCCCCTGGACCTGCCTGGGGCGCCCGTACTCGTCAAAGCTGTACGTCGAGGATGAGAACGCGTCCGTCAGCGTCGCCGTCCCGGCCTTGCGGTCCGCGGTCGCGTCTGTGCGGACCCCGGTGGGGTCGACGACGGCGGTCAGGGCGCCGATCTTGTCGTACTCCCGTACCCAGTCATGGCCGGCGGGGTCCGTGATCCCGACCAGCCGGGAAAGCGTGTCATGGACAAAGCCCCAGCGGGCACCGTCGGGCAGCATCGCGGCGGTGACGTTGCCGAGCTCATCGAAGACCCGCTCAATGGCCCGGCCCAAAGGATCGATTGTCCGGACCAGTTCACCGTTGACGGCGTATTCGAGTTCGGTCCGCCCGCCGTCCGGGGCGACGAACGCCGTCGTCCGCCCCGCCGAATCGTGTTCGAAGGCCCAGACGGCGCCGTCCGGATCCTCGCGCCGCACCAGCAGGCCCGCGGCGTCGTAGCTGAAACGGGTCTCAGCGCCCGACGGGCTGATGGCCGTGACCGGGCGGCCCGCATGGTCACGGACGATCCTTGCGATGTCCCCTACAGCGTTCCGGGTCGCGACCAGGTCCCCGAACCCGTCGTACTCAAAGCCGACCGTCACTCCGGCCGGGTCCACTACTTGGGCCAGTTGCCCGTTCCGCCACTGAAGCTCGGTGCGCCCGCCCAGCGGGTCCAGGATCGCCGAGGGATCCCGCGACACCTCATCGGCATACTCATACGAGACGACCGACCCGGACTCCGTCACCAGCGTGGTGATGCGGTCTTGCTCATCCCAGCCGTAGGTGAGGTCCGCGCCTTCCGGGGTCACGGTCCGGGTCTTCCGGCCCCGCCCGTCGTAGGCGTGCACCGTGACCGTCCCGTCGCGCTCCGTGAACGACACCAGATTTCCGTGGCCGTCATACGCCATGGACTGACGCTGGTCATGGGAATCAAGCACCCCGACCAGGCGGCCCTTCGCATCGGCGATCCACGAGTTTGAGCGGGTACCGTCCTCATCCGAAACCACCGTGACCCGGCCCGGCAGATACGCGAACCTGGTCCGGCGCCCATGCTGGGAGGTCTGCAGGACAACCCTGCCGTGTTCGTCGTAGGTGTTCTCTGCCTCGAGAACGCCCGCAGCCGAGACCACGGCCTCGATCAGGCCCTGCTCATTCCACCGGTAGGTGCGCGTCCCCAGCCCGGTCTCCACACGCGTCAGCCTGCCAGCGGCGTCGTACGCGTACTCCACCCGGCGCCCGTCCGAGGCCCTCACCACGGCAACAAGCCCGTCCACGTACTCGACGTCGAGGAAACGGCCCCGCACATGCGCCAGCCGGGTCACCAGTCCGGCACTGCCGGCGTCAGCTGGACCTTCCCGGAGAACGGACGCCGTCCGGCCAGGCCCGGACCCGGCACCGAGCCACACGCCGGCCAGGCTGTAAGCCCACCACGCGCCCTGGTTGTCCCGGACCACCAGGGCCTCCGACGTGCCCTCCGGAAGGGAACCCAGCTCCGCCAAGTCAGCTGTTATTGCGGGCTCCCGGGTGAGCCAGTAATTCTCTCCCACACCCCTGCCCCAGCCGGTGCCCTCCCGGGGGAAGTCCACGGCCCGGCCGTCGGCCATCACCCACCGGCAGCCCTCATCCGAGACCGCGAGGTACTGATCCAGAACCGAGGCCCACCCAGGACCAAACACCCCGGGCATCTCCAAACCTGACGCCAGCGAGTTGTACATCCGAGACAGCACCACGTTTGAGGCAATCCCGGCGAACCCCAGATCCGTTTCCGGCTCGATGAAGTTTCCCGTTGAGGTGTTCACGGGATCATTGGCGTACCCGCTGGTCGGCATCGCACCGGCCGCCGTGGGCGGATCAATCGCCAACGAGGACCGGGTCGCACTCACCCCCGCCGCAGCGAGCGCCTCGTTCACCGCCGCGTCTGAAACACTCGACACGGCCCCCTCGCCGCCGGCGGCGGCAAATGCATCCGCAACCGTCACCGCCCATTTCGCGTCGTTCTCGTTCGCCTGCAAGTACCGCCGGTATGCGGTGATCACTCCGGACGCGTCTATTGAACCCCAGTAGCAAGCAGACGCGAACGAGGACATTTGCCCGTGCAACGAGCCCGGCTCGGCCGCCAAACCGTCGTCCAGGCCCCGCGACCCTGCCGCGAAGGACCGCAGATCAGCCGGCCGCGCCGAGGACGTCCCGCCTCCATACCCGCCACCGGGCGCCGGGGTTTCCCGTGAGCCCAGGGCCGCCGAGGCCGGAGCAAACGACGGGGCCGGACCCGGATCCGCGTTCGGCCGCTCCGACTCACCAAAAAACCAGTCCCTGGCCTGTTCGAAGCCGTTCCGGTCGTTGTGCTCCCGGACCCACTCGTTGTTCCGCCGGCGCCGATCATCCTCATCACGCCCGGCCTCGATCATCTGCCCCACATAGCCGGCGACCGTCCGCAATGCTGAGGCCAGGGCCTCCGCGTCCCCCGCAGCCGTTACTGCGTTCGCCGCGAACAGGTCCGAGAAGTGGCCCTGGAAGTCCGTCTTCGCCGCGGAAACATACGAAGCCCGCGACCCCGCCTGCCCCTCAACCCGCGACGCCGCCGATTCAAATACCGACTGCACCGCCTCGGCCACGGCATAACTGAACCGGCCGCCATGAGAAGCATCCGACGCCGGCAACAGCGGCACCTCAACGAAATCGGTCACAACCAAAGCCCCCCACAGAACAAGAACTGGAACAGAAAGACAAACCACCAAACGTGCATCGGCCAGGTAACCGCCCACTCACCAGAGCGGCGCGACTACCTGGCCCTCACGCAATCACATACAGGCTCAGGCGCCGCCGCCAGCAGAGAAGATGTCCTGCGAAATCTTCTGCAGCTGCCCCCGCAACTGCTCGAGTTCCTCCTTGGCCTTGTCCAAAGCAGCCTTCGTCTCCGGCCACGTAGAACCTCGGAACTGCGCAGCCAGGGGACCATCCCAAATATTCGGATCTGACAAAACTCGTCCCTGCGCATCCAGCGCCGAGATCTGATCCGTGAAACCACCGTTAATGATCGACTGCACCTGCCCAATCGCAGCCTTCGCTTGCTCAGTAGACAACACACGCGACATAGAAATTCCTCCCAAGAGACAAGCGCTTCTCCGCCGGACACGTAACCGCCGACGACCAGACGGTGCCGACGCTACCAACACACGTCAATAAATCCAACAAAAAGAAAAACTAGAACGGCGGGACATGACCGCCCAAGTCATGCGCATGACACAGGCAAACCGCGATTAGTCCATTCGTGAGTGAAACCCCGTATCATGCTGAAGGCACCATGAACGGAAGAGGGGACGATCATGTCCAGACGGACTACCACGCACCAGCACATCCCGGGGCGCCGCATCGCGCCCGGCCGGGCGCTGGGCGCCTTCCTTGCCGGCCTGGGGCTGATCGCGACGACGTCGTGCGGCCCGGCCCCCGAGCCGGAGTCGGTGTCCAATCCGGTCAAGCTCCTGCAGAGCGTGCGCGTGGGCATGTCCCCGGCCGCCGGGGTCGAGACGATCGAAGGCACCACCATCTCTGTGTCCGCGGCCGGCGACTCTTCCGCAGCGGACACGAAGTACGACGCCGCCCAGGCGGTGGGCGAACTGCCGGTGCGAGTGAGCCTGCAGTACCGGGCCGGCGACAAGTCCGGCTCCGACCTCACCGAGCTTCAAGGCCACACCGGGCCGGTCGAGATCGACCTGACTCTGGAGAACCTCACGGTTAAGCCGCGGGTCATCGAATACGATGCCGCGGGCCAAACCCGCTCCGATACCGCCCTCGTGGGCGCCCCGCTGACTATCGCCGCCTCAACGAAGCTCACCGGTGTACGGGCCGACGACGTCACCGCCGGCTCTGCGGACGGCGGAACAGGCACCAACGGCGTCCTGAGCAGCACCGAGGACGGTGCCACCGTAGTGCAGTGGGCCACCGTGCTGGCCCCACCCCGTTCGGGTGCGAGCACCACGCTGCGCCTCGTTGCTGAGGTCAAGGACTTTCAGGTCCCTGCTTTCGACGTGGCGGTCCAGCCGGGCCTCAACACCGACCTCAGCGCGGACGGCGTGCTCGCCGGCGCGTTCTCCTCCGGCACGGGCTCCGAGATGGGGCTGCAACGCCGCACCATCTCGCTGGTCTCGGACGTCAACACCGTGTTGACCAAGGCCGGATCCACCATCACCGAGGTCCGGCGGAACCTGCAGGAGACCTCTCAGACCCTGGGTGCGAAGACCGCGGGCGAGCTGCGCGATAACTCCACGGCCCTGGCCGCAACCATGGTGGACCTGAAGGAGCAACTGAACACTCTCGGCGCCGACCTGGAGGCCGCGACGAAGTCAACGCAGTCCACCACCGCGTCCCAGCTGAAGCTGACCGTCGCCGCCGTGGACGCTATGCTGGGCGACACCTCGGCCGTGCCCGCGACGGCTCCCATCAACGGTGACGGCTGCACTGCGGAGGTGCCCAAATCGGGGAAGGCGGCCACGGTCTATTCCAGCATCCAGACCATGGCCTCGCAGCTCGACGCCTACGCGAAGGTGAGTGCGGGCTGCCGGGATATCGTGGCGGGCGCCATCAAGGCCACCATGGGCCCCGAGGACCCCACCGCGGAGGAATGCGCGGAGCAGGGCTCGATGACATGCTCCCTTTACGGCTCTGCCGTGACCGTCACCGGCGCGTTGCTGGGCCTGGTGAAGAAGGGCGACGAGCTCGTGGCGGACCTGCAGCCGCAGATGGTCGAGGGCGCGATCAAGGATCAGGAGGCTGCCGCAGCCACGCTGGAGAAGGTGCGCGCCGATTTCGCTGCGGTCCTCGACGGCGCGGAGACCACGGAAGACTACAAGACTGCCCTCGCAAACGTTGAAGAAGCGATCAAGTCCGCCCGGGGCTCCGTCGCCGCGACCCGGGACGCGGCCGCTGCGGTCCGCGGCAGCATCGACGGCCTGCGGCAGAAGCTGGGCGACATCAAGAAGACTGCGCAGAACGCCCGGGGCGAGTTGGGTGACCGCTCGCTGCTGAACGGCTCGATGACGCAGCAAACGCAGCGGCTCGCCGACGAGCTGTGCAAGATGGCCGACGGCGCCTCGCCCCGCGAGGGCCGACTGTCCGCCGAGCAAGCGGAGCGGCTGCGTTCCTACCTGACGTCCGCACCGTGCGAGCCCACGGATGAAAGCGGAAACCCCGCGCAGGAACTGCGCCCGCCGCTGGGGTTCAAGGACCCGCTGGACGATCGGATCCAGGCCCAGACGGCCGCCTGGGACGCGGTCCTGGCGGCCACCGACACCACCGCCCCGGACGAGGAGATCGGCCAGGCGTTCACCACTTTGGGGACGACGATCGACGACATCGACGCCAAGCTGGACGCCATCAAAGAAGCCACGAAGGCGCTCGACGGCGCCGCCACGGGCGACGTCAACAGCAACAAGCGCGAACTCGTTGCCCTGGACGCCGTGCTTGGTAAGGCGATCGACTCCTCCGGCCGGGTCGGCTCGACGCTCGCGAAGCTCAAGGAGCAGCAGGACGGGCTCGGCGACAAGATCAAGAAGTCCCTCCGCGAGGTTTCGGCGGAGACCGCCGCCGAGGTCTACAAGACCGTGGACGAGCAAGTGCGCCGGGTCGCCGAGATCGGCGACGCGGGCTCCGACGCCGTGATCACGGCCTTCAACCGCTCTATCTCCGGTTTGAAGTCCACCTCGGACGAGGTGGTGAACGACGCCGAGGGCACGGTGAATAAGCAGCGGGACGAACTGCGCGGGCAGAGCGACGCGCTGGCCGCATCCCTGGACAAGGGCACGCAGTCCTCGCTCGCGAACATCGCCTCCAGCACGTCCGGCTCAACCCGTGACGTCGAGGGCGCCAGCGCCCTCCTGTCCTCAAGCCTCACCAAGGTGATGCTCGACCTGGGCGACCGTTCGGTGAACGGATCCGGCCTGCTCGGCTCCATGGCCACAAGCGCCGCCAAAGCCGACACCGCTGACTATCAGCTGGCACTGGCATCGCAGAACGCTGAGGGCTATGCCAATATCCGCTCCAGGGACGTGGCGGGGCTGCTCCTGCGCCAGGCGCAGTTCAAGGCTTCACTCACCGCGGTCGACGAACTGCCACCGTTCCACCTCGAGGTGCCGGCCGGCGCCACGTCGCAGACCCTGTACACACTGAAGATCGGCGGCACCGCATGAGCTCCCGCACCGGGCTCACGACCCTGATCGTCGCGGGCATCACTGTCGTCCTCGCGGCTGCGATCGCCCTGACGACCGTGGCGCTGAGCCGTCCCAAGGAGGCTTCACGGCCCGATCCAGTAGCCGCGACGGTTCCCGTTGCGCTGCAGGCCGAGGGCCTGCCGAAGGACTTCTCCATCGGCGTCGTCCTCACCCTGGGCCAGTCCGGCGAGCCCGGCTCCGAGTACAACCGGGCGGCACAGGGCGCGATCGTCGCCGCACAGCGCTTTGCCAAGGGCGGCGCCACCGTCGCCCTCGCAGCCCAGAACGACCGCGGCACGGAGGATGGCGCCCGCGCCGCCGTCCACGCGCTCGCCGCGCAGGGAGCATCGGGTGTCGTCGTGGCGACCACGGGTGCGCCGGCCCGGGCCGCGGCAAAGACCGCCGAGGAGCTCGGCCTCCCGGCGATCCTGCCCTACGCCGAACCATCGGACCCCGCGCAGACCACCTGGACCACGAGGCCGTCGGGCGCATCCGTCGCGGCCGCCCTTCGCACCGCGCTGAACGGCAAAAACAGGGTGCTGCTCGTCGGGGACGGCGGCGAGGTCCCTGCCTCCGTCGGGATCTCACAGACGCTGAACCTCGATGGCTTCGACGCGGTGACGGACCTGGCCCAGGAGGCCGCCATCCGAACGGGGGACCAGCTGCGCCCTCCTGCCGAGGACGCCCCAGCAGGCGCCGGGTCCACGAGGGTCGCCGAGCCCGCGGACGCCGTGGTTGTCTCGGCCGCCACCCCGCAGCGGCTGGCCCGGCTGGTCCAGGCCCTGCAGGCCCGCGACGTGTCCGTCCCCGTCGTCATACCGGACGGCGCCACCGCCCCGGCCTTCGCTTCCACGCTGTCCGAGCTCGACGGCGCCGCCTCCGGACAGCTGGTCAGTGTTGCTCCGGCCGGCGGCGATGCCACGGCGCTCCAGCAGGACGCCCAGGGGCGCGGGATGTCCGCATTCCTGTCCGCCGTGCGTCTGGCGTCCGGTGACCCGAAGGTCAAGAACCTGACGGGCGATGCCGCGTTTTCCGCCGACGCATGGGCGGCGGACTCACGCAGCCACGACGCCGTCGTCGCCCTAGTACGGGCGGCCGCGTCGGCTGGAAGCGGCGAGCCGTCCAAGGTCGGCGCGGCGTTGCGCACCATGTCCTTCGGTCCTGGTGACGGCCTCGCCGGGCCGGCGCTGGATTTCTCGCGCTCCGCGGCGCTGACCGCGGAGGCAATCCCGGTCTACGCTTCCCCTCAGGATCTGGGCCTGCGCCCGCCGGATGAGGCCGCTCCGCGGCTCGTCTGGGTGCCGGCGCCGGCAAACCCCTGACCACCTGCCCCCGGCTCGCCCCAAAGCGGGCGGGGACCATCCACCACTGAAGGAGCGCCCGGTGCGTGTGCTGATCGACCTGGACGAGCGTCGCTTTGAGTGCGACGTGGCTCACGCCGCGCCCGCCACGACGCTGACAGACCTCGTGGAGGCCGCCGGTGGCCCGCGCCTGGCACCCGATGAGGCGGTGTTCGTGAACGAGGCCGAGGTGCGTGGTTCCACCCCCGTCTCAGAGCTGATCTTCCTGGAGGGCAGCCGCATCTCGCGGGCGCCGTGGCAGATTCCGCAGCGCGTGCGCGGCTGGAGCGTGACGCTCGCCGGCGGCCAGAGCACCGGCGGCGTGACTGACGTTCCGCACGGGCGAGAGATGCTCATCGGCCGGTCCCCTCACGCCGATCTGAGCCTTCCGACCGAAAGCGCGTCATGGGACCACTGCCGCCTGCGCCGGGAGGAGGACGGGCTGCGGGTGTTCGATGGCGGGTCCACGAACGGCACCCTCGTCAATGGCGAGCCGGTGGGGGAGGACGGGGTCCTGGTGACCGAAACCGCCACGATCACGGCGGGCGGCGCGGTGCTCCTCCTGCGCCGGTCCCTGGACGAGACGCCCGCCCCGCCGCCTGGCAGCCTGCACAACCTCACGCCGGCGGCGACAGCGCCCTTCAACCGGCCTCCCCGCCCCGGGCAGACCCCGGCGGGCGAGCCCCTGGTCCCGCCGAGCCGCAAGGACGTGCCGCCGGCCAGCAAATTCAGCTACATCACGGTGCTCGCGCCCCTCGTGATGGCGGCGGCGATGGTCTTGATCCTGCGGGACTTGCGCTTCGCGATGTTTGCCATGCTCAGCCCGGTCATGGCCGTGGGCATGTGGTTCGAACAAAAGCGCCGTCACGCCCGGGGCCTCAAAGAAGAGGACGAGCGCTTCGCCGGGGCGCTCCAAGGATTCGAGCGGCAGATCCGCGAAGCCGCAGCGACGGAGACCGCACGACGCCATCGGATGATCCCCGATCCCGCGACCGTAGTCCGGCGCCCCGCACTCCCCGCCACGTCCTTGTGGCAGCGCCGCGCCGACGCGGACGACTTCCTGGCCCTGCACGCCGGCACAGGTGACGTCCCCTGGAAGCCCGAGGTGGACCGCACAGCCGGGTCGCGGCTGGATGAGAAGGTGAAGGACTCCCTCGCGGCCGCGCGCCTTCAGGCCGCGCCCGTGCTCGTGGACCTGACCGACGCCGGTGTGGTGGGTATCGTCGGGCCGCGGGAGGGGACTCTGGCGCTCGCGCGATCCCTCCTGGCCCAGGCCGCGGTGCACGTCGGCCCAGCCGACCTGACCATCGGCGTCTTCTGCGACGCCGGACGCGCTGACGAGTGGGAGTGGGCTTCATGGCTGCCGCACACGCGCCAGGCCGGCAGCAGCACGGGCGAGCGGTGGATGTCCGCGGACCGCGAGGCGAGCCTGGCCATGCTGCGCACGCTCAAGGACGCTGTGCAGGAGCTGCCCACACCAGCGATGCTGGTGGTCCTGGACTCCGAGGTCCTCACGGAGGGCAGGGACTCACCGGCACGCGCGCTGCTCGGCACGGGCCGCTCCGTGCCCGGGGCCCATGGGAGCCCGCAGCAGCGCCCGTCCCGGGTGGCGGGCATCGTCATCGCGACTTCGGAGGAACAGTTGCCGGCCTCCTGCACCACGATCATCAGGGTCGGTTCGGACGCAGCGGCCACTGTGGACCAGCCGGAGGACCTGACCCGCGTGGAGGACGTCATCCTGGCGGGCCTGGACCAGGAGGAGGCCCTGCGCTGCGCAATGCGCGTGGCGCACTTCGACGATCCGGAGCTGAGCGTGCCCGGGGCCTCGCTGCCCCCGCTTGTGCGGCTGCCCGGGCTCCTCGGCTACGACCGCCCGGACTCGACCACGATCCGTCGCATGTGGCAGGCTCCCACCGGAGTCTCCACGCCGATCGGCACAGGGGAGAACGGTACCCTGACCCTGGACCTGGTCAAGGACGGCCCGCACGGCCTGGTGGGCGGCACCACCGGCTCCGGCAAGTCCGAGTTCCTCCGCTCGCTTGTGGCCGGCCTCGCGGCACGCAACGATCCGACGCGCCTGAACTTTATCCTCGTCGACTTCAAAGGCGGGGCCGCCTTCAAGGCATGCGAACGCCTTCCGCACACCATCGGCACGATCTCCAATCTGGACGAGCAGCTCGCCGACCGGGCCCTCCGCGCCCTGGAAGCGGAGATGGAACGCCGCCAGCGGGTCTTCGCGGAGGCCGGCGAGGGCATCGACAACCTGAACGCCTACCTGGCCACGAACCCGGCCGAGCCCATGCCCCGGCTGCTGCTCGTGATCGACGAGTTCGCCATGCTGGCCAAGGACTTCCCGGACGTGCTCAAAGCTCTCGTCAGCGTGGGGGCAGTGGGCCGCACCCTTGGTGTGCACATGATCCTGGCGACGCAGCGCCCGGCGGGCGTCGTCAGCGACGACATCCTCGCGAACACCAACCTTCGGGTGGCGCTGCGGGTGCAGAGCCGCGACGACTCCAACAACGTCATCGGTGTGCCCGCCGCCTCGGCGATCGGCCGGGCCCAGATGGGCCGGGCATTTGTGAAACTGGGCCAGGACGACATCACCCCCGTGCAGACGGCCCTCGTGACCGGGCGGGCGCAGCTCGGCGCCGGGCCTGCCGTGGACGTGCGCGAGATCCGCCAGTTCGGCGTCCCCGTGTCCGCGGCGGCGCCGCCACGGTCTGCGGCCGTGGACGAGAACGACCTCGAACTGCTCATCGACGCCGTAGTCGCAGCCAACGCCGAGGCAGGGTACGCCGAGCCGCGGCAGGTCTGGCCGGAGGCCCTGGGCGAGCGTGTGGAGCTGGAGGGTTACCTTCCTCAGCCGGACGGCGGCCGTCGAGCCGCACCGTCCGACACTCCCACCGATCCCGCACGCCGGCCGCTGCCGATGGTGGGCGCCATCCGAGGCTCCACGGTCCAGGTGGCAATCGTCGACGAGCCGGAGCTGCAGCGCCAGTCCGCGGCGGGATGGGACATGTCCGTGGGGAACCTGATGCTCATGGGCGTGGCCGGCTCCGGCACGAGCACCACGCTGGCCTCGATCGCGCTGACACTGGCGAAGGACGCCGATCCGGCCGAACTGGACCTGATGATCCTCGACATGGGCTCCCGTGAACTCGAAGCCCTGGAACGCCTGCCGCACACCGTGGCGTATGTGGGAACCGGGGCCGGCGCCAAGGAGCAGCAGGCCCGTTTCCTGCGGCACCTGCACACGGAGCTCGAGAGCCGCCGCGCCGAGCCTGGCAGGCACCGCCGCACCGTGGTGCTGCTGGACGGCCTGGCCTCGCTGCGGGACGAGTTCCAGGATTTCGAAGGGCAGCAGCTGCTGGCGCTGCTGTATCGGGCGTACGCGGACGGCCCGGCGCTGGGACTGTCCTTCGCGGTCTCCACCACACGCGCCAAGGCGGTGCCCTCGGCCATGAACGAGGTGACGCTGCAGAAGTGGCTCTTCCGGCTGGCGGACGACTACGACTACTCCTCGCTCGGCGTCCGGGGCAAGGAAATCCCCGCTGCGCTTCCTGGGCGCTGCGTGGATCCCCGCACCTCGCTCCAGATGCATGTGGCCACGCCCGGTATCGGGGTCGAGGCTGCGGTGGATCGCGTGCGGCAAAGCTGGGCACACGCACCCGCGAAGACGCCGGCGATCCGGCGCCTGCCCTCCAACGTCACCATGCTGGAGCTAGGGGTGGAACCCCGGCTGGAGGCCGAACCCTGGCTCATCCCGGTAGGAATAAAGGAGGCTGACCTCTCGCCGGCTTTCCTGGAAATCTACGAGGGCGAGCACGCGCTTGTCGCCGGGCCCGCCCGGTCGGGAAAGTCCACGCTGCTGCTGGCCCTGGCCGCAGCCCTGCGTGGCGCGGCCACCTCACGCGGGCCGGCTCAGGTGTGGGGCATCTGCGATCGCCGCTCGCCCCTGGCCCTCGCCGATCTGGATCGCGTGGCCGTCGGCACGGATGAAGTGCCGGCCCTGCTGGCCTCCCTGCGCCTCGAGCGCTGCCCAGTGTTCCTGCTCATCGACGACGCAGAGCGCTTCGAGGACACCGATCAATCCATCGCGGGGGCTGTGACATCCGGGCAGCCGGGGCTGTGCGTCATCGCGGCCGGACGGGCCACGGATCTCCGCGGGCTGTACAGTCACTGGACCAAGACGCTCCGCAAATCCCGCCTGGGCGTGCTGCTGCAACCGGATGTAGATTACGACGGCGAACTGCTGGGCACCGCACTCCCGCGCAGGGCGCCCGTGGCGCTGAGTGCGGGGCGTGGATATATCGGCGTCGGCGGGCAATTGGCCCTGATCCAGTCGATGAGCGCCGAGGGCTGAGCCCGGCTACGAGCGCATACGACGAACGAGTGGACGGCCGGGGGCCTTGAAGAATCAGATCGATAGCGTTGGGGAGTACGGTATGAAATTCGCACAGACGGGTCAGGCTCTGGGAGCGTCCTACCGCTTCGGCGAACGGGTGGGCTCCGGCGCCGTCGGCGAGGTCTGGACCGTCACCTCTGCCGACGGCCGGACGCTTGCCGCCAAAGTTCTGCGCCCGGAGCACGCCGACGATCCCTCGCTCGTAGAGCGGTTCGTCCGTGAGCGATCCGTCCTGCTTGGCCTGCAGGACTCGCACATCGTCACGGTGCGCGACATGGTGGTGGAGGGCGCGCGGTTGGCCATCGTCATGGACTACGTCGCGGGAGGCTCGCTGCGCGACGCGCTCAAGGAGACGGGCCCGCTGCGTCCCGTGGACGCGTTCAACGTCGCCGCCGAAGTGTTCGACGCACTGGCTTTCGCGCACTCACGAGGCGTGACCCATCGCGACATTAAGCCGGACAACGTGCTCCTCGCCCGCCCCTGGCCCGAGTGCGCCGCGGGCGACGTGCGGGTCTCCGACTTCGGCATCTCCGACGTCGTGGGCGAGAAGATCCGCCAGACGACCGGTCTCATCGGCACCCCGCACTACATGCCTCCCGAGCTCATCAGCCAGGGCCGGTCCGGCCCGCCGGGCGATGTGTACTCAACGGGTGTCCTGCTGTACGAGCTCCTCGCCGGGCGCACTCCTTTCGCCGGGCCGGGGACGGACTTCAGCGTCGCGTACCGACATGTTTCCTCGCGCCCGCCACGGATCCCCGTGGACGACGCGGTATGGAACGTACTCGACTCGCTGCTGTCCAAAGACCCCGCCCAACGCCCGACGGCGAGTGAGGCCGCGGCGACGCTCCGGCGTCTCGCACCCCGCCTTGCCGGCAGCAGCCCGATCACGCGTACCGAGGCCCCGGAGGACTTCGACGCCGTCGAACGCTCGGCCACCGTCGTCCGGGGCGCCTTCACGGACGAGGACCTCGCGGCCTTCGCGTCAGGCTCGCCAGATGACCACGCCGGGAAGGCTCCCGAGCTCGGGGAGGCCGACAGCGCCACCATCGCCCGGCCAATCCCGCGTCGCGAAGTGCGGCCCCGGGCGGAGGCCCGGCTCGAGGAACAGGTCGCCACACCGTTCTGGCGCACTCGCAAAGCGTTACTGCTCGCGGGCGCCGCCACCCTGCTCGTCGTCGCGATGGTCGTGGGGTTCGTTGTCCTCGCCCCTGCAGGTCAGCAAATGCGGCCCACCGCGGAAGGCCAGGTGTCCAAGCAACTTCAGGACGCGGCGCTGCCAACCGGCCTGACAATCTCGCGGGAGGCCTCCTATGAGCCGTCCTCCGGTCAGGTCCGCTTGACTGTCGCGTACGCGGCGCAGAAGGCGCCGTTGTCCGGTGATTTCCTTGAGGTGATCCCGGGCCTGGCCGATGGGGAAGCGTGCCCGACGGTCACGTGGGACGGGGCTTCGGTGAGCAGGAATCAGGCCTCGATCACCGGCCTTGACGTCGAGTGCGGCTGGAAGGTCTCGGGGTTGGAGGTCCCGGCCGGAGGGGCAGCCCAGGTCACCGCCAAGGTGTCAGTGTCGCCCGCGGACCAGCAGGCCCTCGACGCATGGCTGCGGGCTGGGTCCGAGGCGACGACGGCCGCGACGCAGGACCCTGCCGTCAAGGGCACGGCCTATACCGTCCAGCGGCTGAAGGGCGTGGAGGTGCGTACTCCGGCGCGCGTCGTGACGCCCAGCCCGCTAAAGATCACCCTCGTGCCAGTCTGGGCCGGCGGCGCCGACGAGCTGAACCCGCTCTACGTCAGTCCCGCGTCGGGCAAGCCCTCGCAGATGCTCGCCGCCGTGAGCGGCGGCGAGAAAGGAGTACGGTTCTCCGACGGCTGCGGCGGGGCGCTCGCGGTGGACAGCGCGGGGCTTACCGTGACGGCCCTGCAGATCACGCCCCAGTGCACCGTGCGTGCCAGCGTCGGGAACTTCACCGAGCTGCAGTCTCCGAGCTTTGGGATCACGTCCCGGGAAAACTCGTAAGACCGAGGACTCCTAGGGCTCCCAGGACGGAGGACTCGGGGTTGGCCCCCGCGCGGCCATGACCTTGGCCTGGACGTGCGAGCCGCACGGCCCGCCCGGCAGTCCTGGCTTCTGTTCACGGGGCGGCCAGCCCGCCGTCCGTCCGGGCCGCTGTTCACGGGGCCGCCAGCCCGCCGTCCGTCCGAACCGCATGGCTCGCCTCCGTCCGAGATTCTGTCACGCGGCGGCCACGGGGTCACTCCAGGCGGAAGTATCTGTTCCGGCGGGGTGTCTGGGCGGGGTCGAGGTGGGGTGGCGGGATGAACCAGGGGATGCCGGTGCGCATCTGGATGCTCCAGTGTTCCTTGTGGATCAGATGGTGGTGATGGGAGCAGAGCAGGGTGCCGTTGCCGGCTCCGGTGGTTCCGCCGCGGGACCAGTAG